>SLHN01000166.1 GCA_007136145.1 Thioalkalivibrio sp. | reverse complement strand
GACGGCGACCTCGATCTGATCGTGACCCAGAACGGTCGTTCTGCTGTGCTGCTGCGCAATGATCAGGAAAGTGGCAACAACTGGCTGCGCGTGCGCCTGGTCGGCACCCAGTCCAACCGCGACGCGATCGGCGCCCGGGTGCTGCTGACGGTGGGCGGAGAGACCCGTCGGCAAATGGTATCGCCGACCCGCAGTTATCTGTCGCAGGTCGAACTGCCACTGACCTTCGGGCTGGGCGAGCATACCGAGCTCGACGCACTGGAAGTCCACTGGCCCAGCGGTATCGTGCAGGAAGTGCCGGTGGACGGGATCAACCGCCTGCTGACGATCACGGAACCGGAACACCGATGAGATGCACGCGCACCGCATGGAACCTGATCTTTCCGTTGCTGCTTCTCGGGTTGCTGCCTGCGATCGCGGCCATCGCGGACACCGCTGGCAGTGACCCGGTGGTGCTGGCACCACCGGCCCGACACGCCGAACTGCTGCCCGTCCCGGACCTCGATCTGTCCGGCGCCGACCGCCGGGCGCGGGAAGCCATCGAGTCGGCACGATCGGATGTTCGTCGCGCGCTGCTCGACCCCAAGGTACCGGCAGGTGAACTCGCCGAGGCCTACGGACGCCTCGGCGGCCTGTATCATGTGCACGAAATGCCCGCCGGTGCCGGCCCTGCGTACCGGAATGCCAGGTCCCTCGATCCGGACCATTTCCGCTGGCCCTACCTCGATGCCTGGCTCGCCCAGGGCAGCGGCCAGCTCGACGATGCACTGGCGGCGTACCGGGCCGCGCAGGCGCTGGATCCGGCCTACCCGCCGCTGGCCTTGCGCCTGGGCGAAGTCAAGCTGAATCTGAACCGTCCCGAGGAAGCGGCGCAGCATCTGCGGGAAGCCCTGGTACAGCCCGGGCTCGAAGCCGCTGCCGCGTTCCGCCTGGGACAGATCGCCTTGCAACAAAGGAACTTTGCCGAGGCCGAGACGTTTTTACGTCGTGCCCTGGACGCCGACCCGGAAGCCGACGCCGCGTACACCGCCCTCGCCCATGCGCTGCGCGGCCAGGGTGCGACCGACGCAGCGCGCGCGGCACTCGCGCGTGGCGGCGAACGCCTGCCACTGGCAGAGGATCGCCTGGTCCAGGAACTCGAGGCTCTGGATACCGGCGCACGCCGTCATTTCCTGCGCGGATTGCTGGCTGCGCGCGACGGGCGTTTCGAGGCCGGCGCCGAGGCGTTCGCTCAGGGCCTGGTCGAGGAACCCGACAATCTTCACGCTCGCATCAGTCTCGCCCGGGCGTTGTATCTGTCGGGTGACCGCGAACAGGCGCGACTGGAACTGGAAACCGTCCTCGAACGAAATCCGGACGACGCACTGGCGAACTTCCTGCTCGGGTTCCTGCTGGAGGCCGATGGCGAGACAGCGCTGGCCCGGAAAGCGTACGAACGCAGCCTGACCGCGCAACCGACTCACCCGGGCGCGTCGCATCACCGGGGCCTGCTTGCGTTCCGCGACGGCGAATGGCAGCGCGCGGCCGATCTTCTGGCGCAGGCCGGCCGGCAATTCCCTGACAACCTTCTGGCCCGGGTTCTGGCGCTGGTTGCCGAGGCGCGCGCCGGCGGGGCGCTGGCGGAAATCGCCGCCGAACTGGAACGAATCGTCGCCGACACACCCGAACATCCGCTTCCTCGCTATGCGCTCAGCCGCCTGCTCAGCGCGGCGCCGGACCCGGCGATCCGCGATCCGGAACGTGCGCGGACTCTGGCGGAAGAACTGCTGGCGCTGGGTCCGATCCCCCCGGTACACGAGGCGTTGGCACTGGCGCGGGCCGCCTCTGGCGATCCCGAGGGTGCGCAGGCCGCGCTGGCCGATGCCGAGGCAGCTTATCGCCAGACCGGTGTCAAGCAGCTCGTGGACAGGATCGACGCACAACGGGAACGCCTGGCCGCGAACCGCCTGCCTGCCCAGGCCTGGCCCGAGGACGATCCGGTGCTGATTCCACCACCGCCCAATCCCCGCGGCGTGTTCCAGGAATACCCAACACCGCGTCCCTTCTGACGTTCGCGCCACCGGTACCGCCCCGGCCTGAGTGCCCATCAGGCTGCTAGCACGCGACAACCCGGAACATGAAAGGCATGGGTGTAGGGTGTCAATGAGCGCGGCGAATTGCACCGTTCGAGACCTCGAAGCCTGCGGGCCAGTGCCGGCGTGGTATCGGTGCGATTCGGCTGCGCCTCACGGCACCCTACGCGGGTTACTTCGCATTCATGCGCGTGGAGCGGCTTGCGGTGGACACTGTCGATTCCCAATGCCAGGTGCGAAATAAACCCGTGCGGCCGGTACGGCACCGCACGGGTCTGGTCCACGGACCGTGGCTCGACAATCAGTCGGAGTCGGATGGTCTCTGGGCCGGCTGCTGGCCATGCCATGGCTGATGACCCCAGGCCGGATAGCCGTAGCCCGGGTATCCCCCCCAGCCGGGGTAACCGCCCCAGCCTGGATAGCCGCCGTAATACGGATACCCACCGTAGTAGGGATAACCGTATCCTGGCCCGTACCAGGGACCACCGCCCCACGGACCACCATAGCCACTTCCCCACCAGGCGCTCGCAGGCGCCGCGGCAAGGCCCAGTGCGGCCGCCACTGCGGCGGCACCCAACATCTTGGTGAATCGCGTCATGTTTGCCTCCTCTATGAGCATGATCGGCTGCCCGAACAGATGCCCCGCAAATCCACGGGGCGTTCGCAAGGCCGGCGGGCATTTCCCTACGGCCTCGCCACGATGCTAGCTTCAACAATCGCCGTTGTCCAAGCTGCAATGCAGCATCAGTCAAGCAACCCATGAATTACTGATGTTTAGGTCGGCACAGGGATCTTCCTCCCGAATCGACCACCCTCAAGAGTTTGATTCTGAAACCAGCTGCGGTCGCCTTGTTCAGCTCCTACGACGACGGCCACGAGGGATTCGATGCAGTCTTCGACGCGAGCGGTTGCATACCCTATCCTCTAGCGGACCAACCCTTCCGCAAGCACCCGGTTCGAGACGCTGCGGCGTTCCCGCTGACCATCCGGGCGACAAGGAAATCCAAGGAGCAACAACATGGCAAAGGCAGATATCGGCCTGATCGGGCTCGCCGTGATGGGCCAGAACCTGGTTCTGAACATGGCCGACCACGGCTACCGCGTCGCGGTCTTCAACCGCACCACGAGTCGGGTGGACGAATTCATGGAGGGAGCCGCCAAGGGCCGCTCGATCCTCGGCTGCCACAGCATGGAGGACCTGGTGGCAAGCCTGGAACGGCCGCGCAAGGTCATGCTGATGGTCAAGGCCGGAGCGGTCGTCGACCAGTTCATCGACAGCCTGGTGCCGTTGCTGGATCCCGGCGACGTGATCATCGACGGCGGCAACTCGCACTATCCCGACTCGACGCGGCGCACCCGGGAGTTGCGGGAGAAAGGCCTGCGTTTCATCGGTACCGGCATTTCGGGCGGCGAGGAAGGTGCCCGCAACGGCCCATCGATCATGCCCGGTGGCGATCCCGAGGCCTGGCCGCTGGTGCAGGAAATCTTCCAGTCGATCGCCGCAAAGGTGGACGGCGAGCCCTGCTGCCGCTGGGTCGGACCCGACGGCGCCGGACACTTCGTGAAGATGGTGCACAACGGCATCGAATACGGCGACATGCAGTTGATCACCGAGGCCTATGCACTGATGGACCGGGCGCTGGGCATGGATCACGATGCCATGGCTACGGTGTTCTCGGACTGGAATCAGGGTGTTCTGGATTCGTATCTGATCGAGATCACCGCCGAGATCCTGGCGACGAAGGACAGCGATGGCGCGCCGCTGGTCACCCGGATCCTGGACACCGCCGGGCAGAAGGGCACGGGCAAATGGACCGGGATCAGCGCGCTGGAACTCGGAGTCCCCCTGACCCTGATCGGCGAGGCCGTGTTCGCGCGGGTGCTATCGTCGCTGAAGGACGAACGCGTTCGGGCCGCGGAGATCCTTGGCAGCCCGCGGCAGCCCGAAACAGCCGCATCCGATGACTACCTGGAAGCGCTGCACGATGCCCTGTACGCGTCCAAGATCATCTCCTACGCGCAGGGCTTCATGCTGATGCGCGAGGCCGCACGCGTCGAAGGCTGGACGCTGGACTACGGCGACATCGCTCTGATGTGGCGCGGTGGCTGCATCATCCGCAGCGCCTTCCTGAACGATATCAAGGCAGCCTACGACAACGACCCGGCACTGCAGAATCTGGTGCTGGATGCGTTCTTCACCCGTGCGCTCAAGCAGGCCGAAGCCGGCTGGCGACACGCGGTGACGCTGGCGATCGGACACGGCGTGGCGACGCCGGCCTTTGCCTCGGCACTCAGCTATTTCGACGGCTACCGCAGCGCCCGCCTGCCCGCCAACCTGCTGCAGGCGCAGCGCGACTACTTCGGCGCGCACAGCTATGAACGCGTCGACCGTGAACGCGGCACCTTCTTCCACACGGACTGGACCGGGCGCGGTGGCGACGTCGCCTCGTCCACCTACGAGGCCTGAGCCATGGAACACACTCTCTCTCCCTGCACCCTGATCATCTTCGGTTCCACCGGGGATCTCTCGCGGGTCAAGCTGATGCCGGCCCTGTATCACCTCGAGGCGGCTGGCCGCCTCCCTGAATCCTGTCGCATCGTCGCTACCGGGAGGCGGCCCTGGGATCGGGAGCGCTGGCTCGAGGAGATGCGCGGCATGCTCGAGGGACAGGTCCGCGGACCCATCGAGCCCGCAATCCTGGAACGGCTGGAGGCCCGCCAGGATTATTTCCGGGGCGACATCACCGATGCCGCGATGTACACCGAACTCGCGCAATGGCTGGAAAAGCGCAGCGACCTTCCAGACAACCTCGCGATCTACCTGGCAATCCGCCCGGCGGAGTTCGGCGTGGTCACCGAAAACCTGAGCAAGACCGGGCTCCTCACACAGAACGGAAACTGGCGGCGGGTCGTGATTGAAAAACCCTTCGGCTACGATCTGGAAAGCGCCCAGGCACTGCAGAAACGACTGGCGCGTTTCCTGGACGAGGAACAGATCTACCGTATCGATCACTATCTCGGCAAGGAGATGGTGCGCAATCTCCTGGTGTTCCGCTTCGCCAACTCGATGCTGGAGCCCCTCTGGAACCGGAATTTCATCGACCACGTGCAGATCACGCAGGCGGAAACCCTCGGCGTCGGCACCAGGGCCGCCTACTACGACAGCGCCGGCGCGCTGCGCGACATGCTGCAAAGTCACCTGATGCAGTTGTTCACACTGGTCGCGATGGAACCCCCTGCCTCGATGCTCGCCGAGGATCTCCGCGACGAGAAGGTCAAGGTGCTGAAGTCGGTGCGTCCGATCACTCCCGGCGCGGTCCATGCCCAGGCCTTCCGCGCGCAGTACGGCCCGGGCGTCATCAATGGCGAGAGGGTACGGGGCTACCTGGAAGAAGCTGACGTACCCGCCGACAGCGTGACCGAGACCTACGCGGCAATGAAGCTCTACGTCGACAACTGGCGCTGGCGCGGCGTGCCGTTCTATCTGCGCACCGGCAAGCGCATGGCCGAGGGCGCCTCGCATATCATGATCCGTTTCAAACAGCCGCCACAGCAGCTTTTTCGCGGCACCCAGGTCCAGAACGTCGAGCGGAACTGGCTGGCGATCGGGGTCCAACCCTGCGAGTGCATCAGCCTGCAACTGACGGCGAAGCAGCTCGGGCTGGAGATGAAAACCCGGCAGGTCAGCCTCGACACCGGCCTGAGCCCGACCAAGGGCTCCGCGACCGGAGCCTACGAAGGGCTACTGCTCGACATCATGGAAGGCGACCGCTCGCTGTTCCTGCGCTACGACGAAGTCGAATATGCCTGGCGCATCGTCGATGCCGTGCTGAAAACCTGGTCGGTCGAGCGCGACTTCATCCACACCTACCCGGCAGGAAGCTGGGGACCGTCGGAGAGCCGCCGCATGTTCGAGGAGGAGATCGACGAATGGCGGAACAGCATCAAGCTGGAGGCAAGCTGACTTGAAATTCGAATCCGCCCCGTAGGGTGCCGTGAGGCGCGGCCGAACCGCACCGATACCGTGCCGCGCTCCCGCCCCCGAGCACCCGGGCCCCGAACGGCGCAATTCGCTGCGCTCATTGGCACCCTACATTTTCCGTCGTGCGGGGTGCCTGGCGCCATGCGGGATGTTGGGAGGTAAGGCCTACGCGCCGATCAGGGCCGCTGCCTCCCGATCCACGTACCACTCGACTTCGCCATCCTCCGGCAGCACCAGCGACGAGGGAAAGTGACGTCTGGGACCATCGGCAATCACGCGGGACAGCGTTACCGCCTTGGCCGGACCGGTGACCAGGAAAAGCACATGACGTGCGGCATTCAGTACCGGCAACGTCAGGCTCAACCGCCAGCTATCCAGCCGGGGAACGTACACCTCGGCTACGAGCCGCTTGTCGTCGAGAATCGGCGTATCCGGGAACAGCGAGGCGGTGTGGCCATCGTCGCCCATTCCCAGCAGCACCACATCGAACCGGGGGATCGACCCGCCATTGCCCGGGATCTCGCGGGACAGGGTTTCCGCGTACTGTCTGGCTGCCTCGACCCGATCGGGATTCCCGCCGGGCATCGGATGAAACGCAGGGGCCTCCGACAGATCGGCCAGCAGAGACTCCCGCACCATGCGCTCGTTGCTGTCGGGATGATCGGACGGAACACAGCGCTCATCGCCCACAAACAGTTTGACGCGCGACCAGGCGATCACACCCGAATCGCCGGGCGACAACGCGAGCAGCCGGTACAAGCGTCTCGGAGTCGAGCCACCTGCGAGGGCCATCGTCGCAACACCTCGTCTTTCGACGGCATCAGCCAGCAACGCCACGATGCGCCGGGCCGCGAACCGCATCGCCTCGTCGGGATCGACACCGACGACGACCTCCGGCCTGTGGAACGACGGGTTTGTCATCGGTCGCGGCCTGGCCACCGCTGGCCGCTATCCGGGTTCATGATTCAGTGCTGATGCCCTTCCGGCCCGTGCGCATGGCCATGCGCCTGTTCCTCTTCGGAGGCGTCGCGCACGTGGACCACGGTGACATCGAAGTGCAGCGTCTCGCCGGCCAGCGGGTGGTTGGCGTCGATGGTCACGTTCTCGGAATCGACGCCGGTGACCGTGACGATCTGAGTGCCGCCCTGTTCGGACATCGTCTGGAACTGCATGCCCACCGTGACATTGTCGGCATCCTCGAACATCTTGCGAGGCACAGCCTGGCGCAGTGACTCGTCGCGTTCACCGTAGGCCTCGGCGGGAGCCACCGTCACCTTCAGGCTATCGCCGGCAACCTTGCCCTCGAGGGCCGATTCCAGCCCGGGGATGATGTTCTGATGCCCCTGCAGGTAGGCCATCGGCCCCCGTTCGGACGATGTATCGATCACCTCGCCCTGAGAATTGGTCAGCGTATAGTCGATGGATACGATCTTGTTTGGAGCAATTTGCATCTTTAATCCCGGCATTGCGTTCGAAGGCCGGGCAGTTTACGTACATTGGGTGCGCAAACCAAGAAACGGCGGCCATCCTGGGGAAGCGCGAGACGCCGTGATCGGCGAGAGGGCTCGCCTCCTGCACGGTCGCGGGGCTTTCGCGTTGCTCTGACGCGGCTTTACCCCTGACACTGCGGAGAAAGCCGCGCGAATCAGCAGATTCGCGGAAGTTGTTCGCCGGAGATCCAGTCGACGTTGCGGCGGCCGCCGAAGCTTGTTTCCATCTGCACGAAGCCGTGGCTGTCCTCGATCACCTCACCGATGATCGCCGCGTCGGCACCCAGGGGATGCGCGCGCATCGCGGCCAGAAGCGCCTCGGCGGACTCGGGAGGACAGATCGCAACGACCTTGCCTTCGTTCGCGACATAGAGCGGATCGAGCCCCAGCAGTTCGCAGGCCGCGTCGACTTCCTCGCGCACCGGGATGTCATCCTCGCGAATCGCCATGCCGACGTCGGACTGCCGCGCAATCTCGTTCAACGTCGCCGCCAGTCCGCCACGGGTGGGATCGCGCAGGCAGTGGATGTTCGGGGCAGCGTCGATCATCGCCGCGATCAGCTCGTGCAGCGCCGCCGAGTCGGAGACGATATGCGTACTGAAGCTCAGGTTCTCGCGCTGCGACATGATCGCGACGCCGTGATCGCCGAGGTAGCCGCTGACCAGAATCACATCCCCGGGCCGTGCGCGGTCTCCGGAAATCTCGATCCCGTCGGGAACCACACCAACACCCGTGGTGTTGATGAACACGCCGTCACCCTTGCCGCGCTCGACCACCTTGGTGTCGCCGGTAACGATCGGCACCCCCGCCTTCTCCGCAGCCGCGGCCATCGAATCGACGATGCGCTTGAGATCCGCCAGCGGAAAACCTTCTTCCAGGATGAACCCGGCCGACAGCCAGAGAGGTCTGGCGCCGCTGGTCGCAACGTCGTTGATCGTGCCGTGCACCGACAGGCTGCCGATATCGCCGCCGGGAAAAAACAGCGGCGACACCACGTGGCTGTCGGTCGCCATCACGATCCGGCCTTCCGGCCGCGTCAGCAATGCCTGGTCGTTGGCCTGACGCAGCCAGGGATTCTCGAACGCGGTCTGGAACAGCTCGTCGATCAACTGCGCCATCGCGCGACCACCGCCGCCGTGGGACATTTCGATCTTGCCGTTCCTGAGATCCAGCGGGCGGATGTAGCCGCGCCGGGTCGCCTTCGGATTCGCGCTCAAGACGCCTCCGCGACCACGGACGCACCCTTGAACTGACCGTAGGTGTAATACGCCGCGCAAGCTCCCTCGGCGGAGACCATGCACGAGCCAAGCGGGTTGTCCGGCGTACAGACCGTGCCGAAGACCTTGCAGTCCTGCGGCTGCTTGAGCCCGCGCAGAATCGTTCCGCACTCGCAGGCCTTGTGGTCGGGAACCGAGCGGTACGGCAGATCGAAGCGCACTTCCGCGTCGAACTCCCGGTAGGCGTCGCGGATGCGCAAGGCGCTGTACGGCACCTCGCCCAGCCCGCGCCACTCGAAGCGATCGCGCAGTTCGAACACCTCGGCGACCAAAGCCTGCGCCTTCAGATTGCCTTCGCGGGTCACCGCGCGGCTGAACTGGTTCTCGACCTCGGCTCGACCCTCGTTCAACTGGCGCACCAGCATCAACACCGACTGCAGGACATCGAGCGGTTCGAAACCAGCGATCACCACCGGCTTCTGGAATTCCTCGGCGAAGAACTCGTACGGCCGGCTGCCGATGATCGTCGAGACGTGCGAGGGGCCGATGAACCCATCCAGCGGAATGGTGCCTAGCTCGCGCACTTCGGGCGACTCGAGGATGTTCTGGATTGCCGAAGGGGTCAGCACATGGTTGGCAAACACGCTGAAGTTCTTCAGTCCCTCGTTGCGCGCCTGGCGCAGGGCGACCGCGGTCGGCGGTGTGGTGGTCTCGAAACCGATCGCGAAGAACACGACCTCGCGCTCGGGGTTGTCACGCGCGATCTTCAGCGCGTCGGCGCTGGAATACACCATGCGGATATCGGCGCCCTCGGCCTTTGCGCGCAACAGGCTCATGCGTTCCGACGCCGGCACCCGCAGCGTGTCGCCGTAGCTGCACAGAATCACGCCATGGTCGCGCGCCAAAGCGATCGCGCTGTCGATGCGCCCGATCGGCAATACGCAGACCGGGCAGCCGGGACCATGGATGAAACGGATCTCGGGCGGTAGCAGATCGCGCAGGCCGTAGCGCGAAATCGCATGCGTGTGACCGCCACAGAACTCCATCAGGTGATAGCGCCGCTCGGGCCTGACCTCGGCGGCGATTGTTTGTGCCAGGTTGCGCGCGACTTTTCCATCGCGAAATTCGTCGACGTATTTCACGCCGCGGCTCCCGGTTCGACGCCCATCTCGCGCAGCATCGAGAGCGTGCGTTGCGCCTCGGCCTCGTCGAGCCGGTTGATCGCGAAACCGACGTGCAGGATCACGTAATCGCCCGCGGCCACGCCGTCCACCAGACTCACGTCGACCTCCTTGCGCACGCCGCCGACATCGACCAGCGCCTGCTCGGCCTCCAGCAGTTCAACAACCTTTACGGGGATCGCGAGACACATGGGGGGATTGTCATTTCTCCCCGCGCACAGTGCAAGAAACCGCGATCCGACAGAGGGACAAATTCGCCCAACAGCGGGCCGAGGACGGCGATGTGTGCGTGGCTGTCTCCCCAGCCCCACGCGTCGCGCGCACGTCGCGGACAACCGCCAGCATCAGGCTCCCAGCAATTCCGGGCACCGATTTTCCCATTGCACCAACCAGGGGAGCAAATGATCGGGAGGCATTGGCCGGGCAATGAAATAGCCTTGGGCCAGGTCACAACCCTTCTCGCGAAGGTAGTCCCAATCCTCGCGTGTCTCAACACCCTCTGCAACGCTGCGCAGACCCATATCCCGTGCGATCGCGAGGCTCGCGTCAACGATCGCACGCAAATCGGGATCACGCGTGGCCTGGCAAACGAAGCGGCGATCGATCTTCAACTCGTCAAAGGGAAGGTCGTGCAGTTTCGCGAGCGACGAATGCCCGGTACCAAAGTCGTCGATCGAAAGCCCGACCTGCTTCAGGCGCAACCGTGCCAGGATATCCAGAGAGGTTCGTGCATCGTCCATGAGCGCGCTCTCGGTCAGTTCGAGGATAATCGCCGACGGGGCAATATCCATCGCCTTTGCCTGCTCGACGATCTCATCGGGAAATTCGACCGATTCCAGGTTCTTCATCGAGAGATTCACCGCCACATGGATGTTCATGCCCGAGTCCAGCCAGGTGCGCACGTGTTCGAGGGCCTGGGCCAGCACCGCTCGCGTCAGATCGTCGATCAGACCGTGGGCCTCGGCGACTCCGACAAAGCGGTCGGGGAATACCAGGCCGTACCGGGGATGACGCAAGCGAACCAGCGCCTCGACCCCGGCAAGGCTTCCCGTCGCCAGATTCACCTTGGGCTGATAGTGATTTTCGAGCATCCCGGCCGCGATCGCCGCACGCAGGTCCTCGGGTGAACACGACTGGCCTGGCGGTGTCTCGGGTATTCCTGACAGCGCCCCGCCCCGGATACAGTCATCAAGGATGCGCCGCAACGATCCCGGATTCACCGGCTTGGTCACGCTCCCCACCACGCGCAACTGGTGGGCGCGCGCCAGACCCTCGGCGGCCTGCAGAATCTTCCGCGCCTCGCCGCTCACCAGCGCCACGCAGCCGCCAAATTCCATCCGCGCCAGATGTCGAACGAACTCGACGCCGTCCATTTCCGGCATCTGTAGATCGCAGAACACCACGTCCACCCTGGGCCGCCCCTGCTCGATCTCGGTCAGGGCGTTGTGAGCGTCCCCGAGGGTGAGCACGTCGGAAAACCCCAGCCGTTCCAGCTGCCGCGCAAACAGTCTCTGAGCGAAAGGGTCGTCATCGACTACCAGAATTCTCATTGGGCCCCCTCCCCTGTTCCCGATCGAACCCGCGCTTCCATTGCCTGATCGCTTGCTCGACCGCCTCGCGTGCCAATGTCAGAGCCTGCAAGGCCCGGTGCATCTGTTCACGCTCACCCGCAGCCGCGCCATGCTCGAGATCCTCGCAAATGTCCGCGAGCTGTAACGCTCCCACGGAGCGCGAGGATGATTTCAGGCGATGCGCGTTGGACCTGACTGTATCGAATCCGTCCGCTGCTCCGGCCGTTTCCAGAGCTTCCGAGAGCATTTTGAGCGATCCGAGGTAATCATCGACAAACCCGTGCAGGGTTTCGGCTTCGTCACCGACCAGTGCGACGAGAACCGATACATCGAATATCGGTGGTTGCGCCCGGTCTGAACCCTCCTCACCGACGCCGGCGTGCCCCTGCGCATCGGGCGCATTCTCCTCCGGTAGCCAGCGTTCCAGCGCCGTACGCAGTTGCTCCAGCGGCACCGGCTTCGTCAGGTATTCGTCCATGCCGGCTTCCATTGCACGCCCGGCTTCACCCTTCAGCGCATTGGCGGTCAGAGCCAGAATCGGCGTGCGACTGCCCGGCTGCTCCTCGGCACGAATCGAACTGGCGAGCGAGTAGCCGTCCATCTCGGGCATATGCAAGTCGGTCAGCACCAGCGCGTACCCGCCGTCGCGCCAGAGGTCGAGTGCCTGCTTACCGTCGTCAGCAACCTCCGCTGCGTGGCCAAGCAGAGCGAGCTGCCGCAGG
>SLHN01000067.1 GCA_007136145.1 Thioalkalivibrio sp. | reverse complement strand
GCGCTTGACCTCGACGGTTTCGAAAAGGCCATGGATGCGCAACGCCGCCGAGCACGTGCCGCGAGTCACTTCAGCATGGACTCCGCGAACGGACACGAAGTCGGCGCGGTAACCGAATTCACTGGATACGAACGATTGGACGATGACGGATGCATCGTTGCCCTGTTGCGCGACGGCGAGCCGGTGGATGCACTGGAACTGGGGGAAAAAGGGGTCGTCGTTCTGGACCGGACTCCGTTTTATGCGGAATCGGGCGGGCAGGTCGGCGATACCGGTTCCCTGATGGCTTCCGGCATGCGTTTCGATGTGCAGGACACGCGCAAGCAGGGGAATGCCCATCTGCACATCGGTCATGTGCGCGCCGGCCGCGTTTTCACGGGCATGCAGGTCCGCGCGTCAGTCGCTGGATCCCGGCGCGATGCCATCCGTCGCCACCACTCCGCGACACATCTTCTGCATAAGGCACTGCGTGATCAGTTGGGTCCGCATATCCAGCAGAAAGGTTCGCTGGTTGATGCCGAGCGGTTGCGATTCGATTTCACGCATTTCGAGCCCGTAACGCCGAATCAGTTACGTGATATTGAGCGGCAAGTGAATGACGAAATCCTCGCCAACCAAGCGACCGATACCCGGTTGATGGATATCGACACGGCACTTGCCTCGGGTGCTGTTGCGCTGTTTGGCGAAAAATACGGTTCGGAGGTTCGTGTGCTCAACATCGGTACTTCCACTGAATTATGCGGCGGTACCCACGTCGAACGGACCGGAGATATCGGACCTTTCCGAGTCGTGTCGGAGGGCGGGGTGGCGGCCGGAATCCGGCGTATCGAAGCTGTCGCGGGTACGGTGGCACTGGCCTGGATCGATCGGCAGGTGGGCATCCTGGACGACATCGCGGGTCGGCTTCGCAGCAGCCGGGGAGAGACGCCCGAAAAGGTACAGCTGCTTGTCGATCGGAACCGGGACCTGGAACGCGAACTCGAGAATCTACGCGCACGGATGGCTAGCCAGGCTGGTAGTGATCTTGCCAGCCAAGCGGTGGATCTCGGCCCGGTCAAGGTGCTTGCGGCGGAGGTTCCCGGTGTCGAACCCAAATCGCTTCGTGAAATGGTCGATCAATTGAAACAGAAGCTGGGGGCGGGCGTCGTGGTACTGAGTACGGTCACGGCCGAGGGCAAGGTGAGCCTCGTCGCTGGTGTGACGAAAGCCGAAACCGGCCTGATCAAGGCGGGGGATCTTGTGGGTTTCGTTGCAGGGCAGGTGGGTGGTCGCGGTGGTGGCCGTCCCGATATGGCTATGGCGGGTGGTCAGAACCCGGACAACCTGGCGGCGGCGCTGGCTTCGGTGGAGCCTTGGGTTCGGGAACGCGTTCAACCATGACGGGTACGTGAAACCGAGGCCGGAGATGTTTACAATGGGTAGGATTACCTATTCAGGCTAGGCCGAGACTTTGCGGCTAACACTCGTTTCACCCGATCCCGCTCTAAACGGAGTTTGGCGACATCCATGTCCTTGCTGGTATTGAAGTTTGGAGGTACATCCGTCGGCAGTCCTGAACGCATCGGGAAAGTCGCCGAACGTATTCTGCGCCTGCGTGCCGATGGTCATTCGGTGGTGGTGGTCGTATCGGCGATGAGCGGAGAGACCGACCGTTTGCTTGGTCTCGCCCGAGAGATCCAGCCACGATCCGAGGGGCGTGAACTCGATGTTCTGCTCTCGACTGGAGAGCAGGTCACGATCGCACTGTTGTCGATGGCTCTGGCGGCACGAGGTTGTCCCGCGCGTTCCTATACCGGAGGACAGGTGCGAATCCTGACCGACAGCATGCACAACAAGGCCCGGATCCGCAGTATCGACGACGCGCGAATTCGCGGCGATCTGGACGCCGGACGCGTCGTTGTCGTGGCGGGGTTTCAGGGGGTGGATGACGAAGGGGCAATTACCACTCTTGGCCGTGGCGGGTCGGATACCACCGCTGTTGCTCTGGCCGCGGCCCTCAAGGCAGAGGAGTGCCGGATCTATACCGATGTAGATGGTGTGTACACCACTGATCCAAGGGTGGTCAAGAACGCACGGCGCCTGGAGCGCATCACCTTCGAGGAGATGCTCGAGATGGCGAGCCTGGGCTCCAAGGTGTTGCAGATCCGCTCCGTGGAATTCGCCGGTAAATACAATGTCCCATTGCGTGTGCTGTCGTCGTTTGAAGACGGGCCAGGGACTCTGATCGCAACCGAGGAGGAACGCGTGGAACAGGCGTTGGTGGCAGGTATCGCGTTCAATCAGAACGAAGCGCAGTTGACGATCCAGGGGGTCCCGGATCAGCCGGGTATTGCGTACGGAATTCTGGGGCCGATCGCGGACGCGAATATTGAAGTTGACATGATCGTTCAGAATATCGGCGGCGATGGCACGACCGACTTCACCTTCACGGTGAATCGGAACGACTATGAAAAGGCTATGGAGATTCTGCGCAAGGTCGCCGAGGATGTGTCTGCACGGGAAGTGTCCGGAGACACCAGGATTGCCAAGATCTCGGTCGTGGGCGTCGGAATGCGGTCTCATGCGGGCATCGCAAGCCGAATGTTCAAGGCATTGGCAAACGAGGCGATCAACATCCGAATGATTTCGACTTCAGAGATCAAGATTTCAGTCGTCGTGGACGAAAAATACCTGGAACTCGGCGTTCGCACGCTTCACGATGCCTTTGAACTTGAACGAGAACCCGAAGGTCAACTATCCAACTGACCGACTGACGGCCAGAGGCAAAGCAACGGCAACCGGGCGACCGATACCGTCCGACACAGGTAGTGTGGAGAAAGGAATGCTTATTTTGACTCGACGCGTGGGCGAGACCCTGATGATCGGTGAGGAAATCTCCGTCACCGTCCTTGGGGTCAAGGGTAATCAGGTTCGCATTGGGATCAATGCCCCGCAGAACGTCGCGGTTCATCGCGAGGAAATCTTCGAACGGATCCAGCGGGAAAACATGGATCCAGCGGCTGGTCAGGACAAGAAAGAATCAGGCGGCTGATTCGCTCCCGTGTTGAAGATCCGTTTACAGCCCCTTACCACGGGTTGCGGCCCATATAGGTTCGAGGCGTACTGCCGGTCTTTCAATTTCGGCCGCAACCCCGTATCCTTTGCACCCTGTTTCGGAGAGATGGCCGAGTGGTCGAAGGCGCTCCCCTGCTAAGGGAGTATGGGTCAAAAGCCCATCGAGGGTTCGAATCCCTCTCT
>SLHN01000074.1 GCA_007136145.1 Thioalkalivibrio sp. | reverse complement strand
GTGGTCAAGGACAGGGACATCGGACCCCTGATCGAGACCGAGATGACCCGCTGCATCCACTGCACCCGCTGCGTCCGTTTCGGCGAGGAGATTGCCGGCGTTCGCGAACTGGGTGCGACGGGGCGCGGTGAGCATATGCGTATCGGCACCTACGTCGAGAAAACCGTCAGCCATGAACTGTCGGGCAATGTGATCGATCTCTGTCCGGTCGGCGCGTTGACCGCGAAGCCATCGCGCTACCGTGCGCGGGCCTGGGAATACCGGCAGGCACCGACCGTGGCCCCTCACGATGGAGTGGGTTCCAACCTTTTCGTGCACACACACAATGGTCGGGTGATGCGGGTCGTGCCGCGGGAAAACGAGGCGGTGAACGAGACCTGGATCTCCGATCGCGACCGCTTCAGCTACACCGGACTGTATGCGGAGGAGCGCCTTGTGCGGCCACGCATCAAGCGCGACGGCACCTGGCATGACGTGACCTGGGAAGAAGCCCTTGCCTTCGTCGCCGAGGGTCTGCGAGCGTCGGCACCGGAACGGATCGGTGCCCTGCTGTCACCGGCGCTGACGGTCGAGGAACTCTATCTTGCCCAGAAGACGCTGCGTGGGCTTGGCGTCAAGGATATCGATCACAGGTTGGACCAACTCGATTTCAGAGACGACGCCGCGGCGCCGCTCTTTCCCTGGCTGGGCAGCGCAATCGAGGATCTGGAGCGCGCGGACGCGGTCCTGCTCGTAGGCTGCAACCCGCGTCGTGAACAGCCAATGCTCGCGCACCGCCTGCGCAAGGCGGGCCTGAAGGGCGCGCGGGTCAGCGCGATCACGACTCATTCCCTGGACCTCACCTATTCGATCGAGGCGCAGCTGCTGGGGGACACCCGCAGCCAGGTTCTCGGCTTGGCCGGTGTCGCCGGGCGACTGGTCGAAGCGGGCGCGAAGTTGCCCAAGGTGCTCGCGGATGTCGTCGCTGCCGCGGCGACAAATGATGCGGATACTCTCGAGGCACAAGGGCGCATCGCGGCGGCGCTGACCGAGGGTCACCAGGCCCATGTTCTCCTTGGGGCCGAAGCGATGGCCAGCCCGTCATTTTCAACCTTGCGCGCACTGGCTGGCTGGATCGCGCGCATTACCGACGCTCGGCTTGGGTACCTGCCAACTGGCGCCAATGCTTCGGGCGCCTGGCTGGCGGGTTGCGTGCCCCATCGTGGCGTGGGTGGCACGGCAGCCGAGACCGGCGCCAATGTGTGCGCGATGCTGGACGAGGGCCGCGATGTTTTCCTGCTGGCCGGACTCGACCCGGAGCGCGATTTTGCCGACCCGAGGCTTGCGCTGCGCGCCCTCGACGGCGCTCGTCTGGTCGTGGCGATGAACGCTTTTGCCGGGCGGGATCTCGAGACCGTGGCGGATGTGATGCTGCCGGTGGCGACCGGGTTCGAGACATCGGGTACGCTGGTCAATGTCGAGGGCCGGTGGCAGAGCTTCAATGGTGCCGCGCGGGCACCGGGCGAGGTGCGTCCGGGCTGGAAAGTCTGGCGCGTGCTGGGCAACCTGCTCAATGTGCAAGGGATGAATTATCTGGAATCGCGCGAGATCCGGGACGAACTCAGACAGCAGTTGCCGGACGAGGAATTCAGCACGCAGATCGATCTCCGGCTGGTGCATGTCGAGACCCCCGCCGAGACCGATGGGCTGACGCGCATGCAGGTGCGCGGTCTGTACTGCTGCGACCCGCTGGTCCGCCGTGCGCCGCCGTTGCAGGATTCACCCGAGGGTCGGCGCGCGGATTCGGTATTCGTGAACCCGCAATCGGCGGGCCCCCACCAGAACGGGGCAAGGGTCCGTGTTCGCCAGGGCCGCCACGGTACCGAACTGACACTGGTGCTGGATTCGTCGATCCCGGCAGGGATTGCGGTAACGGTCGCGGGTGGTGCCGCGCTGGCCGATCTCGGTGCCCCCGGAACCACCGTGACCCTCGCGCGGGCCTGACAAGGAACGACTCATGTTTGAATGGCTCATGGAAAGTTTCTACAGCCTGCCGGTGGTGATGCAGATCCTGTTCAAGATCACCCTGATCGTCGCGCCGCTGATGCTGGCGGTGGCCTACACGACCTATGCCGAACGCAAGGTGATCGGGTATATCCAGGTGCGCATCGGGCCGAACCGGGTAGGCCCACGCGGGTGGCTGCAACCGATCGCCGACGCGGTCAAGCTGCTTACCAAGGAAGTGATCGTACCCACCAACGCCAACCGTTTCCTGTTCCTCAGCGCGCCAGTACTCGCGATTGCCCCGGCGCTGGCGGCGTGGGCGGTCATCCCCTTCGACGACGGCATGGTGCTGGCCGACGTGAACGCCGGCCTTCTCTACCTGCTCGCCCTGACCTCGCTGGGCGTATACGGAATCATCATCGCCGGCTGGGCCTCCAATTCGAAATACGCACTGCTGGGCGCGCTGCGTTCGGCGGCGCAGATCGTCTCCTATGAAATCGCGATGGGCTTCGCGCTGGTCGGTGTGATCATGGCGTCGGGAAGCCTGAACGTGGGCGAGATCGTTCGGGCGCAGGAAGGGAGTATCTACCACTGGTTCCTGCTGCCGCTGTTCCCGCTGTTCCTGGTCTATTTCATTTCCGGCGTAGCCGAAACCAACCGCGCACCTTTCGACGTCGCCGAGGGCGAATCCGAGATCGTCGCCGGCTTCCACGTCGAGTATTCGGGCATGGCATTCGCCGTCTTCTTCCTGGCCGAATACGCGAACATGATTCTGATCTCGGCGTTGGCGGCGATCCTGTTCTTTGGTGGCTGGCTCTCGCCATTCCAGGGCATCGTGCCGGAGAGCGTATTCGCCTGGCCGGTGATCGGCTGGCTGTTCGACTCCGGCATTCACTGGTTCCTGATCAAGACCGCCTTCTTCCTGTTCCTGTTCCTCTGGTTCCGGGCGACCTTCCCCCGTTACCGTTACGACCAGATCATGCGGCTGGGTTGGAAGGTACTGATCCCGATCACGATCATATGGTTGTTCGTGCTGGGCGTGCTGATCTTCCTGAAGGTGGGTCCATGGTTTGCCTGATGACCATCGCCATACCTGCCACTCGGGACGATGGAAGGCGTAGGGTGTCAATGAGCGCAGCGAATTGCACCGCCCGGCGTCGGACCGTTCTGGAAACCCCATGGCCGGCCATGGTTCGGTTCTGCCGGCGCCTCACGAAACTCTCCAGACCGGACTTTTCGTTGAGTCCCATCCCGGCCAGCGGAGGAATCTGACATGACCGCGATCCGCAACTTT
>SLHN01000119.1 GCA_007136145.1 Thioalkalivibrio sp. | reverse complement strand
GCCGTGAGGGCGTTCGGTGGTGAACCGATCAGCGTTGCCATGCCGCCGATGTTGGCAGCGAAGGCGATACCCAGCAGCAGCGCAATCGCCGGGCGTGAGCCGCTTTCGCGGGCCTCCTGGTCCGACTCGACCAACGCCAATACCGAGAGGGCTATCGGGAGCATCAGGGCCGCCGTCGCGGTATTGCTGACCCACATGCTCAGCCCGGCGGTCGCCACCATGAAACCTCCGATCAACCGATCCAGCCGACTGCCGGAAACATTCAGGATCTTCAGCGCGACGCGCCGGTGCAGATTCCAGCGCTGCACGGCCAGCGCGACCGCAAAGCCACCGACGAAAAGGAAGATCAGTGGGTTCGCATAGGGCGCGGTGGCTTCGCCGATCGGCACGACACCCAATACCGGCAACACCGCCACTGGCATCAGCGCGGTGACGGGAATCGGCGCCGCCTCGGTGACCCACCAGATCGCCATGAACAGAGTCAATCCCAGCACCAGCCAGGCCTCGCGGCTGAACGCGGCTGGCGGCATCATGACCAGAAAGAGGAGCAATACCATGGGCCCCAGCCAACGACCCACCCGAGCCATCAGCATGCCCTTATTCGCGGCGGGAAGCTCGGGTGGTGGCGCGGCCGCCACGTTGGCATACTGTTCCGGAAGGCGGACCGCAGCGATGGCGCGGTGGTTTCCCCGGCGGCAAGCTGTTGGCGCACAAGCCCTCCCGTCGATGTCCTCGGAATTCCCCGTATGATAAGACATCCGGCGGATGGAGTAGCAGCGCGGTTAACGGCCATCACGTGATAGCAAAGGCTTGCCGCGGCAAAGCTGACTCAATACGTCGGGAATTGCATCCCGCCCAAGGTATGTCTATCTTTCGGCGGTCCGACGACGCCTGCGACGCACGCGCAGTCCATTACAACGAGGAGAAAATGCATGGCTCACGAACTGCCCGCACTGCCCTACGAAAAGAATGCACTGGAACCGCATATTTCCGCGGAAACGCTCGAGTTTCACCATGACAAGCATCATGCCACCTATGTGACCAAACTCAATGGTCTGCTGCCTGGCAGCGAGTTCGAGAGCGCTTCGCTGGAGGAAATCGTGCAGAAAGCGCCGGCTGGCGGCATCTTCAACAACGGCGCTCAGGTGTGGAACCACACTTTCTACTTCAACTGCATGTCCCCCAACGGTGGCGGAGAGCCCTCGGGCAAGCTGGCGGACGCGATCAATGCGGCCTTCGGTTCCGTTTCGGCCTTCAAGGAGAAATTCAACGACTCCGCGGTGAACAACTTCGGCTCCGGCTGGACCTGGCTGGTGCAGAACGGCGACGGCTCGCTGGAGATCGTCAACACATCGAACGCGGCGAACCCCCTGCGCGACGGCAAGACGCCATTACTGACTGCCGACGTATGGGAACACGCGTACTACATCGACTATCGCAACGCCCGGCCCAAGTATCTCGAAGGTTTCTGGAACGTGGTCAATTGGGATTTCGTTGCCAGTCAAATGAAATAAGTCGACAATTCAAGCAGAGTGGAGACACGGCCCCGTGTCTCCCCGGGCCGGTGCAGCGTCGTTCGGTGTCACCGGCCTTCTTTATTCGGAGACCCCTGATGGCAGACGCCCTGCAAACCACTTACAACCGATTGCCGGTCGCCTTCGAGCGCGGTGAAGGCGCGTGGCTGTGGGATACCGAAGGTCGACGTTACCTCGATGCTCTTTCAGGCATCGCCGTGTGCGGCCTGGGCCACTCGCATCCGAAGATCGGCTGCGCGATGGCACACCAGGCATGCACCCTGATGCATACGTCCAACCTGTACCGTATTCCGCTGCAGGAACAGCTTGCCCGTCGCCTCTGCGCTCTGGCCGGAATGGAACAGGCTTTCTTCTGCAATTCAGGGGCCGAGGCCAACGAGGCCGCGATCAAGTTGGCGCGCCTGCACGGGCACCGCCGCGGCATCGATCAGCCGAAGATCATCGTGATGGATGGCAGCTTCCACGGGCGCACGCTCGCAACGCTTTCGGCAACCGGCAATGCAAAAATCCAGAAAGGATTCGAGCCGCTGGTGGAAGGTTTCCTGCGCGTCCCGTTTGGTGACTCCGCCGCGGTGGCCGAATACCGGAATGACCCAGACGTCGCTGCGATCCTGGTCGAACCCATCACTGGTGAAGGCGGTATCCGCGTTCCACCGGAGGGGTATCTGCGCGAACTGCGCAGTATTGCGAACGAAAACGACTGGCTATTGATGCTGGACGAGATCCAGACCGGCATCGGGCGTACCGGCCGCTGGTTCGCGTTTCAACACGACGACGTGATTCCAGACGTCGTGAGTCTTGCCAAGGGCCTGGGCAACGGGTTCCCGATTGGTGCAAGCCTGGTATCCGGACGCGCGACCGACTTGTTCTTGCCTGGGAGCCATGGCACCACTTTCGGCGGCGGCCCACTTGCCTGCCGGGTCGCCCTGACGGTAATCGACGTCATTCAGGAAGAAGCCCTGTGCGAGCACGCCGAGCAGTATGGAGCCCGATTGCTGCGTCTGTTGACCGAGCGCCTTGCGGCGCACCACGGGGTCATCGACGTTCGGGGTCGAGGTTTGATGCTGGGTGTGGAACTTGATCGCCCGGCTGGCGAAATCGTGCGCGCGGCTCTGGATCGCGGACTTCTTGTGAACGTCACCTCGGAGCGGGTGATCCGCTTGCTGCCACCGCTGATCATCAATGACGCACAGATCACGGAAATCGCCGACACCCTGACTGATCTGGTTGTCGAATTCCTAGAAAAGACTGAGAAACATAGGATTACAGCATGACCTTGCGGCATTTTCTAAGCTTTTCCGACCTCACCGGGGCCGAGGTACGGCAGATCATTCAGCGTGCGACCGAGCTCAAGCAGGAAACCCGTACCGGTGTGTACCACGACCACATTCTGCGCAAACGGATGCTGGGAATGATCTTCGAAAAATCATCCACCCGTACCCGCGTCTCGTTCGAAGTCGGCATGCAGCAGCTTGGTGGACATGCGCTGTTCCTGTCACCACGAGATACGCAACTGGGTCGAGGTGAGCCCATCGAGGACACCGCGCGGGTGCTCTCGCGCATGGTCGATTGTGTGATGATCCGTACCTACGAACACGATAAAATTGAACGTTTCGCGCGTTACGCGACGGTTCCGGTGATCAACGGCCTGACCGATCGAGAACATCCCGCGCAGGTTCTGGCCGACCTGCAGACCTACACCGAGCAGCGCGGGGATATCCGGGGCCGCCGTGTGGCCTGGATTGGTG
>SLHN01000092.1 GCA_007136145.1 Thioalkalivibrio sp. | reverse complement strand
GGCGCGGGGCTGGTGCTGCTGGTCTACGGTGTCATTCTGATGATCGGCGCGGCCACCGGAGGCAAGGACATGTTCCGGCCGCTGGCCACGCTCAGTGCTCCTGCGACCATGGTCAGCGTTGATGGCGTGCAGCGTGCCACCGAACTGGAATTCACCAAGGTCGACAGCATCGACGACGTCGAGCGCGAAGTGGCGGCGGCTCAGCAGCGCAATCAGCCGGTCTTCCTGGATTTCTACGCCGACTGGTGTGTCGATTGTGTGCGTCTCGAACGCACGACATTCCAGGATCCGCGCGTAATCCAGGCCATGCGCGATGTCCACCTGCTGAAGGCCGATGTGACCGCCAATACCTCGGAACACCGCGATCTGATGCGCGAATTCAATCTGTTCGGTCCGCCAGCGATGATCTTCTTTGATGCCGAGGGTAACGAATTGCGCAACCGGCGCGCGGTGGGCTACATGAACGCCGAGCGGTTCCTGGCTCATGTCGAACAGAGCATCGGAGCCCGACCATGAAGCTTGCACGAAATATGCGTACTCTGGCTGTACTGGCCGCCTGCGCGGCCATGATTGGCTGTAGCGGGGCCGCCGAGGGCACTGCCCCCGGCGCGGCGACCGGTGTCGTGTCCACGGCGGCGGCTGCAACCAGTCCCGGACAGTTCCAGCGCATCGACTTCACGCTACCGGACCTCGATGGCAATTTGCGCAAGCTCAGCGACTGGGATGGGGACTTGGTGCTGCTGAACTTCTGGGCAACCTGGTGCCCGCCATGCAAGAAAGAAATGCCGATGTTTCAGGAACGGTACGAGCAATACGCAGGGTATGGTTTCACCATCGTTGCCGTCGCGGTGGATGAACTTAACGCAACCCAATCCTTCGTCGATAATCTTGGCATCGAATTCCCGATCCTGATCGGACAGGACGACGCTATCGACGTGGGCCGGGAATATGGGAACCGCATTGGCGCCCTGCCCTACACCGTCCTCATCGACCGCGACGGCATCGTTCGGGAAACCCATCGCGGAGAAGTGACCGAATCCGACCTCGCCGGCTGGCTGGAGACCTACCTTTAGCGTGAAAGTCCCCTGTAGGGTGCCGTGAGGCGCAGCCGAACCACACCGGTATCACGCCGGCCCTTGCTCCAGACTCCCGGGCCTCGAACGGCCCGATTCGCTGCGCTCATTGACACCCTACGCCTTCCATCGTCGAGGTGATGGCATGACCGGCAAGACGGAGGCCATGAGACGGGACACAGGCCTGGAATCTCTCCATGGTTTCGGACCGCGCCAAGCAGAGCGTATTTGCCCTCGCTGGATATGGCCCGGGCGCTACAGGTTGTGCTGGTCAGACACCACGAAACTTCTCGACTGCCACGCCAACCCGCTGGACACAACCTGCCTCACTGCGGCAGAATTCACTGACGAGAATCGCACGATTCCCGCACGTTTCCCACAAATTCATGACCGGATCGAAACCGATACCCACCTCCTATGGCTAAGTTCCTGCTGCTGAACGGCCCCAACCTGAACCTGCTCGGGAGCCGTGAGCCCAACCGCTACGGAACCGTTACGCTTGCTGAGGTGGAAGCAGCACTCCAGACCCGCGCCGCACAGGCTGGACACGATCTAGTGTGTTTCCAGAGTAATCATGAAGGTGCCTTGGTCGATCGGGTTCATGCTGCTGCCACGGAGAACATGGCCTGGGTCCTGATCAATCCCGGTGGACTCACCCACACCAGTGTCTGCCTGCGCGATGCGTTTCTCGCCTCGGCGATCCCATTCATCGAAGTCCATATCACCAACGTTCACGCACGTGAGCCCTTTCGACGTCATTCCTACCTGTCGGACATCGCCGCGGGCGTCATCGCAGGCCTTGGCACCACGGGTTATCGGCTGGCGCTGGACGCCGCCATTGCAGCCATGGAGGAGCCCTGATTCATTATGGACATTCGCAAGATCAAGAAATTGATCGACCTTCTCGAAGAAAGCGGGATCAACGAGATAGAGATCCACGAGGGTGAGGAATCGGTGCGCATTTCCCGCTCGGCACCGGCACCGCAGGGCTATTTCGCCCCTCCCATGCAGCCACCACCGCCCCAAGCGTCGACCGCTCCCGCCGCTTCTGGCGCCGACACGACGGTTGTCGCAACGGTAACCGAGCCCTCGGGACACAAGGTAACCGCACCGATGGTCGGCACGTTCTACCGGGCACCCAGCCCCGGAGCACGGCCCTTCGTCGAGATCGGCGCCACGGTCGAAATCGGCGATACCCTCTGTATCATCGAGGCGATGAAAATGCTGAATCCGATCGAGGCAGACAAGGCGGGTACCATCCGTGATGCACTGGTGGAGAATGGTCATCCTGTGGAATACGGCCAACCCCTGTTCATCATCGAGTAACGGGCAGAAATCCTGCCACCGGGGCCACTGATGCTGGAAAAGATCCTGATCGCAAATCGTGGCGAGATCGCGCTGCGTATTCTGCGTGCCTGCCGCGAAATGGGCATCGCCACCGTGGCGGTGCACTCCGACGCGGACCGCGAACTCAAGCACGTCCGTCTGGCCGATGAATCCGTCTGTATTGGTCCTGCCTCGTCAACCGAGAGTTATCTGAACGTCCCCGCAATCATTTCCGCGGCGGAAGTCACCGACGCCGGCGCGATTCACCCAGGATACGGTTTTCTTTCCGAGAACGCGGATTTCGCGGAACGGGTCGAATCCAGCGGCTTCGCGTTCATCGGACCGCGCGCGGAGACCATCCGGTTGATGGGCGACAAGGTTTCGGCGAAGAACTCGATGATCGCGGCCGGAGTCCCCTGCGTCCCCGGATCCGGTGGCGCCCTCGGTGACGACCCGGACGAAAACATGCGTCTGGCGAACGAGATCGGCTATCCGGTGATCGTCAAAGCCTCTGGTGGCGGGGGTGGCCGCGGCATGCGCGTGGTGCATACCGAAGGCGCCCTGCTCAACGCGATCGCGGTCACCCGGAACGAAGCCAAGCAGGCCTTTGCGAACGATGCCCTGTATATGGAAAAGTACCTCGAGCACCCACGCCATGTGGAATTCCAGGTGCTGGCTGACACCCATGGCAACGCCATATGTCTGGGCGAGCGCGATTGCTCGATGCAACGGCGGCATCAGAAAGTGATCGAAGAGGCACCGGCTCTTGGCATCACACCCGCGATGCGCGAGAAAATGATCGCGCGCCTGGTTCGTGCCTGTCAGGAGATCGGCTACCGGGGTGCCGGGACCTTCGAATTCCTGTTCGAGAACGGGGAATTCTTCTTCATGGAAATGAACACCCGCATCCAGGTCGAGCACCCGGTAACCGAGGAAATCACCGGCGTCGACCTGATCCGCGAACAGATTCGGATTGCCGCCGGCGAGCCCTTGTCGATTTCACAGGCGGATGTTCATATCAATGGACATGCGATCGAATGCCGAATCAACGCGGAAGATCCGGTAAAATTCTTTCCCTCCCCCGGCACCGTCACCCAGTACCACGCCCCCGGAGGCCCGGGCATCCGCATGGATACCCATCTGTACAACGGCTACACCGTACCCCAACACTACGACTCGATGGTGGCAAAACTGATCGCCCATGGCCCGACGCGGGACATCGCCATCGCGCGGATGCGGGGAGCACTCGGTGAAATCGTCATCGATGGCATCAAGACCAACATTCCGTTGCATATCGATCTGATGAACGACGCTAACTTCCAGAAGGGCGGCGCCAACATCCATTACCTGGAAAAGAAATTGAAGATCAGCCCGTGAGTCTTGCCGAACTGGAAGTCGAGGTCGAAGCCGGGCAAGCGCAGGCGTTCGAAGATCAACTGTTCGCGCTCGGCGCCGTCAGCGTCGAGATATTTGACGCAGGCGACGAACCGCTGTTCGAACCACCTCCCGGAACACACCCCCTTTGGTCCAGGCTTCGGCTGAAGGCGATCTTCTCCGATGGCCTGCGGGCGCAAATCGCGGCGGCAGCACTGCCTGCGCAATCCCGGACCGCCGCTAAGGCCGCTGTCTCGACCATCGCAGAACAGGACTGGGTCCGCGCGGGACTCGTCGGGCTGACCCGGATCCACTGCGGGGGCAACCTCTGGATCGTACCTTCCTGGGAAGACCTTCCCGCTGCCAAGGACGGTGTTTTCGTCCACCTCGACCCCGGCCTGGCGTTCGGCACCGGAACCCACCCCACCACCGCCATGTGCCTTGCCGCGCTCGCCACGACCCCACCCAAGGGGCAACAGGTTCTCGATTACGGATGTGGCTCGGGAATTCTCGCGATTGCCGCGCTACAACTCGGTGCCGCGCGTGCCTTGGCGGTCGATATCGACCCACAGGCACTGCAGGCAACACGCACCAACGGGGAACGCAACGGGATCTCCGCCCAACGATTGGAAACCACCGTTCCGGAAGCCGGTACTCCGGCGTCGTCATTCGATCTGGTGCTGGCCAACATCCTGGCCGCGCCGCTCGTCGCGCTGGCGCCCACCCTCGCCCGCAGCGCGCGCACCGGCGCGCGCCTATTGCTTGCCGGGTTGCTCGACTGGCAGGCGGAATCGGTAGAGGCCGCCTACCGGAATGATTTCGACATCGGAATTTCGGCACAGCAGGATGGCTGGATCCTGTTGGAAGGACGACGGCGTTAGGTGATCATTCGCTGCCCGGGCTGCGGTGCCGGTCGCGCGGTGCGTTACCGCACCGGTCGCAACCCAAGGACCGTCCGCTGCTCACTTTGCGGAAATATCTTCACCTTCTTTCCCGCGCTCGAGATCGAATATGCCGGGCAATCCTGGGAGCCCGTGGCATTCCTGCAGGGTGCCCATCATCATTATCCGCCAACCCCAGCGATCCAGCCGTCACCTCCCCCCCAGCGGTCGCGCGTTCCTCCTGTGCCTCGCGATCGATGGCCCGACCGCCTCGCGGGCTTCCTCATCGGCCTCGTACTGCTGACAACGCTGGTTGGCCAGGCTCTGGTGCATGAACGTGCTGCGCTGGCAGGTCACCCGGAACTCGCCATGGTTGCCGACACGCTGTGCCGACACCTGCACTGTCCAGAGTCGACATCGCGTGCTCCGGCCGCCATCCGCATCGGCGCGCTGAATCTCGAGCACCTCGCGGGCGATCGAATTCGGGTCACAATGGAAGTCATGAACAATCTGGACCGCCCGCAGCCATGGCCCCTGCTGGAAATCACCCTCAGCGATCTCTCCGGTCGCACTCTGGGGCAGGCTCGCTGGCACCCGATGCAGTACCTTGGGCCCGATCAACGCGGCGTCGGCACGATTCCGCCATTGCAGGCGCGCGAAAACCGTCGCCTGCGGTTGGTGATCGAGTTGCCGAGCCCGAGGGTGGAGGGAGTCACGGTAACAGCCCTTTGAAATCGCCGAGGACCTGATCATGCTTTTGGGGACCCACTTCATTCCGGACCCCCCGGTCTTCCTGGCACCCATGGCCGGTGTCAGCGACCGACCGTTTCGGGCATTGTGTCGACAGCTCGGCGCCAGTGCGGTGGTCTCGGAGATGGTCACCTCCAATACCCAACTCTGGCATACCGCGAAAAGCCGTAACCGGCTCGACCATCGGGGGGAATCCAGCCCAAGGATCGTGCAACTGCTGGGCAACGACGCTGACACATTGGTCCGGGCTGCCCACGAAAACATTGTGCGTGGCGCGGATATCATCGACCTCAACCTCGGCTGCCCAGCCAAGAAAGTCTGCAACCGCGCTGCGGGGGCCGCCCTGCTGGCGGATGAGGCACTCGTGGAACGACTGCTACGGGCGTTGACCGCGAGCCTCTCAGTGCCGGTGACCCTCAAAATGCGCCTGGGGATCGACCGTAACCACATGAACGCGGCCCGCATCGCCATTCTTGCCGAAGCCGCGGGGGTTGCGATGATCAGTGTTCACGGCCGCACCAAGGCGTGTGGATATGGGGGTGATGTCGACCATGACGCGATCGCCAAGGTGGTGGAATCGGTCCGGATCCCGGTTCTCGCCAACGGCGACATCACCACGGTCGAGGAAGCGAAAGCCATGATCAAACGCACGGGCGCAGCCGGCGTCATGGTCGGTCGGGGTGCGCACGGCCGGCCGTGGCTACTCGGGCAGATCCGCGCCGCGCTCTCAGGTCATCCAATTCCACCCACGCCGTCGGGTACGGCACTGGGCTCGCTTATTCAATCACATATCGCCGCATTGCATCGGCAATACGGACCCGATCAAGGGCTGCGTATCGCGCGCAAGCACATAGGCTGGTATCTTGCGCACAACCGGCCTGAAGTAGACCGGCGTCCGTTACTTGCCACGTCCGATGCCGACGGGCAACTCTCGGCCTTGGCGGCACTTTTCGGCCTGGCCGCGCACGCGACCACGGAAACGTGCGCACGGACGACACCACAACAAGAAGGCAGACGATCCCAGGGGGGAGGCGGCGAATGAACTCCTCGATGCATGTTGTTCGGGACCATGGAGTGAGTGACTTGCCCGACTCGGTCAGTCCCAACTGCCGGCTCGCGGAGCATGTCCGGATAGCGATGGATGAATACTTCGCGGCGCTGAAAGGCGAAGAGGTTGGCGATGTCTACAACATGGTGATCTCAGAGGTCGAACGACCGTTACTGGCCTGTGTGCTGGAGCACTGTGGCGGCAACCAGACGCGGGCCGCCAACCTGCTCGGACTCAATCGTGCAACCCTGCGCAAGAAACTACGTGCCCACTCTCTGATCTGAGGCAAACGCGAAAGCGTATGCCGGAGCGCATAGCGAAATAACCCGGTTTTGAGGCTATTGCTGTCAGGCACCGCCCCAGGGCAGGCAAACGCGCGCGGCCTGGTGAAGGTCCGTGGTGGCTGCGGCAAGCACATCGCGAGTGTCGAGGGACAGGGGAGCACCTGCAAGATCGGTCACGATACCGCCGGCCTCACGTACGATCACCGCAAGCGCCGCGACATCGAGAATGTTGACGTCCGACTCGACAATGAAGTCGATGCTGCCGCTGGCCAGCAGATGATAGTGATAGAAATCGCCGTAGCCCCGCACGCGATTGACACGAGCCACCAAGGCTCCCAGGTCGGCCCAACAGGGGCTCAGCGCGAGAGACTTCAGATTGCCCATGGACAGCGTCGCCTCTTCGATACTCGCCGTGGTTGCAACGCGGATCCGCTGGCCGTCGAGAAAGGCACCTTGCCCCTTCTCTGCCCAGGCACGCTGGCCAAACAACGGCGCATTCGACACCCCCAGGATCAGTTCCCCCCTGTGCATGAGCGCGATCTGAGTGGAAAACATCGGGTAACGGCGCACGAAGCTCTTGGTACCGTCGATTGGATCGATCAGCCAAACATGATCGGCGTCGATATCCGACTGCCCGGTCTCCTCGCCATAGAGCCCATGATTCGGGAAACGTTCACGGATCACGGCGCGAATCGCCTGCTCGCTTTCGACATCGGCGCGGGTTACAGGAGTAGCATCGGGCTTCATCTCGACCTCGACGCCGGCCTCGTAGTAATGGCGGATCACCGCCTCCGCGGCGTCGGCTGCCGCTTGTGCTGCAGCCATGAATGGGCTTTGCGTCATGTTCGACTCCGTTCGCGAAAGCGGCGAGTTTACTGCCTCAACGTTCAACCCGCATCCGTTGACCGCCCTGACCGGAAACGATCACCGCCGGGTTGTGGCACCGACCAAAAGCCTGAATAATCCGGATACCGTATGAGAACAGGAAGCGGCCATGGCCAGCGATCTCCCGGATATCAGCCATATCGACCGCCTGGAGTTGTTCGACGAGGATTACACGCCGGTTGCGGTTATCGAAAATCGTGACGGCGAACGCCTGTCACTGCAGATCTACTACCAGACGACCATGACCTTCGGAGGCATTGGTCCCAAAGCCGCCAACTCGGCCCTGCTACGCTACGGGGCGCACGCCGACGACGCACGTAAGCATCCGGGCAAACACCCTCATATAGACCGCCTGTTCGATATCATCATCAACGATGGCCACCTCTCGGTGCACGCCGTGACCACGGACGCGAACCACCGCTGATCGCCAAAGCCTGGCGCCCGACTTAATCCCGCCGGTTGGTGAACCCCACGCGCCAACCCCGCTCGGAATCCAGTCGGATCTGGCTCATGCTCGCGTAGTCACAATCCAGCCGGTAAAGCTCCGTGTCGGGTGTACCCAGTACCCACCCGATAGCCGCGCGAATCACCCCCGCATGCGTAACGACAAGCAAACGCTGGGAAGGCACGCCGCGGATCTCGGAATCGAGCACTGCCTCCACACGCCGTCGGAAATCCGCAAGCGGCTCGGCACCTGGAGGCCGATTCGCGACCGGATCCGTATAGAAAGCCCGGTATTGCTCGGAGCGCTGGGCTCGGATTTCGTCCCGCGTACGCCCCTCCCATTCCCCAAAACCCACTTCCCGCAGATCCTGGACAATACGCAAGGGGGTGGGCTTTCGCGCACACAAAGCCTCCGCGAAATCATGACAGCGCGAGAGGGGTGAACAGAGCACGGCATCCCAGGGCCAATGGACCGATTCGCCAACCGCCAGCCACATCTGACGCCAGCCCTGCTCGTTCAGGGGATCGTCACAACCGTTCCCTCGGAAACGTACGCCGCCACTTGGCTCGCCATGCCGCAACAGATCGATGATCATGCTTTGGCGCTCCCATCCAGATGGGCTGCGAGAAGAGCCCAGTCAAAGAACGGCCCCGGATCGGTCTTGCGACCCGGGGCAATATCCGAATGCCCGGCAAGCGCGTGCTCACCGGAGAGACGCGGGAAGCGGTCCCGCAGCCACCGTATCAAACGCCCCAGAACCACGTACTGCGTTGCGGTGAACGGCAACGCGTCACAGCCTTCCAGTTCGATACCAATCGAAAAATCATTGCAGCGCTCACGCCCCCTCCAACTGGAGACACCCGCATGCCAGGCACGCTCATCGAAGGGCACGAATTGCAAGGCCTGGCCATCGCGGGCAATAACCACGTGAGCGGAAACCCGAAGCGCGGCGATCTCCGCAAAAGACGGATGCTCGTTCGGATCCAGGCTATTGGTGAACAGCTGGGCAATGAATGGCCCCCCAAACTCTCCAGGCGGCAAGCTGATGGCATGAATCACGATCAGATCCGGCACCAGGCCGGCAGGCCTGGCATCCCGGTTTGAACTCGGGATTCGCTTCGCCTCGGGCCACCATTGGCAGGAAACCATTCCCGCGTCCGGCGCACCCGAGAGGCCACCCCGGTGGGTGGCCGGCTCGGAGAGTTTCAATATTTGCCCTTGGCTCCCGGTCAATCGGATTTCTTGCGATCCGCTGCCCGCTCGATGGCTTCGCCACCCTTCTGCACGTCCTTTCCGATACCCTCGACCGTCGCGCAACCACTAACACCGGATAGCGCGAATACGAGGAAGCTCAACACCAACAACTCCAGAGATCGCTTGCGATACATGTTTCACTCCAGTCTCATGGATCCAGACAGGGCCGGCTCCGCAAAGCGAGTCAGGCCACCAGCGACCGGCCACGGCACCCCACCGGCCCGGCTCCACGCGAAAGCGAATCGCGCGGCGCTTGTCTTATCATAGAGGATTCTGCGGCGCTGCCAATCCCGGCCGCCGCCTCTCGCCCGCAACCCGCCGTTCAGCGCGGTGCGCGCGAACAACGGGCGCGCCTGCTTGCCGCCCCTTAAAAGGTAACGCCACTTGCCGGATCTGAATCCACAACAAAGCGCGGCAGTCCGCACCGACCACCGCCCACTGCTCGTGATCGCCGGCGCTGGTTCCGGAAAGACCCGCGTGATCACCGAGAAGATCGCTTATCTCATCGAGGAGCGGCAGGTCCCAGCCCGCGCGATCGTCGCCATTACATTCACCAACAAGGCGGCGCGGGAAATGCGCGAGCGAATTCAGGGACGGCTTGATCGCGAGCAGTCCCGGGGACTTGGTGTGTCCACCTTTCATACGTTCGGACTTAACTTTCTGCGCCGCGAGTTGGAGGCATCCGGGCTGCGCCGGGGTTTCTCGGTGCTGGATCCCGCCGATTGCCGGCAGCTTCTGCGCGAGATCACCCACCGGGACGATAACGCCAGCGAGCTGGAACCAGTGCTGTCCAGGATCAGCGCCTGGAAAAACGATCTGCTGACCCCGGAACAGGCGATGGCAGCAGCCGCCGACACCGAGGCGCAACATGCGGCCTCGATATACGGGCGGTACGAACAGGCCCTTCACGCGTACAACGCGGTGGATTTCGACGACCTGATCAAGCGCCCGGTTGACACCCTCACACGCGACCGCGAGCTGCGCGAGCGCACTCAGAACCGCATCCGTCACCTGCTGGTCGACGAATACCAGGATACGAACGGCGCCCAGTACCGCCTGGTGCAATTGTTGGTCGGGGTCAATCCCGGACTGACGATCGTCGGCGACGATGATCAGTCGATCTATGCCTGGCGCGGCGCCCGTCCGGAGAATCTCGCACGTCTGCGCGAGGACATCCCGCGACTGGAGATTATCAAGCTGGAGCAGAACTACCGTTCGACGAACCGTATTCTCAACGTCGCCAACCAGTTGATCGGCAACAACCCGCACCTGTTCGAGAAAAGCCTCTGGAGCACCCTGGGCGAAGGCGAGCCTGTCCGCGTGATCCCATGCGCGGATGCCGAGGCCGAGACCGCACGGGTCGTCTCCGAGATCATGCGCCTGCGTTTTCGGTTGCGTGCGCGGTGGTCGGATTTCGCCATTCTTTACCGGAGCAATCACCAATCAAGATTGTTCGAAAAGCTGCTGCGAGAACAGAATATCCCGTACCGGATCAGCGGCGGTCAGTCATTCTTCGAACGTTCCGAGATCCGCGATCTGGCCGCATACCTACGGCTTCTGGTCAATCCGGACGACAACCCCGCGTTCCTGCGCATCGTCAACGTACCGCGCCGCGAGATCGGGCCATCGACGCTGGAGAAACTCGGGCGCTACGCCCAGACGCGCGGATGCTCGCTGCTGCGGGCCGCCGCCGGGTTGGGACTCAGTGAACACATGGATGCGCGCGGACATGCGCGCCTGTCCCGGTTCGCCGATTGGGTCGACGAAACTCGTGCCCTCGCTTCCGACACGAAACCCGGGGCTCTGCTCGCCCGCCTGGTGGAAGAAATCGATTACGAGTCATGGGTACTCGACAACAGTCCCAACCCCCGTGCAGGTGCCCGCCGCATGGATAGCGTGCGCGAGTTCATCGACTGGATCGGCAGGGTGGCGAAACCGAGTTCGGAGGGTGACGCCGCCCTGAACCTCGAGGAAGTCGTCGGACGCATCAGTTTGATGGACATCCTGGAACGCCAGCGTGACACGAACGACGAAGACGCAGTGCAGCTTCTCACCCTGCACACCGCGAAGGGCCTGGAGTTTCCGCACGTGTTTCTGGTCGGGTTCGAGGAGGAACTGCTCCCGCACCGGGCCGCCCTTGAGGAAGGTAACATCGAGGAGGAAAGACGCCTCGCCTATGTTGGCCTGACACGCGCCCAACGGACGCTGACTCTCACTCACGCAGGCCGGCGCGGCCGGTTCGGCGAAGCCGTTGAGTGTCTACCCTCGCGGTTCCTGGACGAACTGCCCGCCGAACACCTCGAATGGCCGGATGCAAAACCACCGGACCCGGAAACACAGCGGTTGACAGCGAAGGCGCACCTCGCAGGTCTGAAGGCCATGCTTCGAAGCGGCACCTGAGGCCTGGTCACAGCAATTTGAGGCCCACCCGCGTGATCCGCGCGGCCTCCATCTCACGCACCACCAGCCGTACCCGGTCGAGGTCGACGGCGTCACCAACAACCGGCTCCGCATGCAGCCGATCACGCATGAATTCTTCCAAGGTCAGCCCCTGCTGCTCCGATGGAACCTTAGCCCCGTAAGCGATCGCCACGGCTCCCAGTTGCGCGGTGCCATTAAGGACGAACTCTCCGAACACACTACGTTCGGTCAGGCGTTCAGGAACATCCGCCGCGAGAAACAGCCGGTCAAGGTCGGGCAGATCCACCGGCGCCACCATGATATAGAGGTGATCACCGGCACGCAGATCCAGGATTTCCAGCGTTTCCAACAGCCGGCCATCACGCAAGTGGGCAACCAGTCGGGCACTCTTCGGCAATCGAAAACTCGACCATGCCTCCCGCACCACGGGCGTGCTGTCGGCCAGCCGATACCCGATCAGTTCCATCTCCTGCTGCCCGGGGATATCGAGCTCGGTCCGTTGCACCCGGGTCGGGCTGGGCGGCAGCTCCAACCGCAGCAGGCGAGCAAGCGGCGCGATGGTCCACCCCTGTACCAGCAGCGAAATCAACACCACGAAAAAGACCACGTGAAAGAAATAGCCGGCGGGTTCCAGGCCCGCAAGCAACGGAAACAGTGCAAGAATGATCGGGACAGCCCCACGCAGACCGACCCAGGCGATGAACAGTTGCTCCCGCCACGGAAACCGGAAGGGGAACAGGCAAACGCCAACGGCCACCGGACGCGCGATCAGAATCAGAACCGCGGCAAGCAAACCAGCGTCCAGTACCACCGGCGGCAGTTCCGATGGAGTCACGATCACCCCGAGC
>SLHN01000299.1 GCA_007136145.1 Thioalkalivibrio sp. | reverse complement strand
CTTCATCGCCGCGCGGGCGATGCCCGCAGTGGCTCAGCGTTATGTCTCCGGGATCATCGGCTACTGCGAGAGTTTGCGCAAGCGGGAACCCGGACGGATTCATTCCCCCGCGAAGCAAGTACAGGCTACCGAATCGAACATCGCCGCCCCGGGCGCCCGCCGTAGCGTGGCTCGTGAAAAACAAAGCTGTCCCTGATTTCGAGGGGCTCGCGGCACCGGGCAGGTGTTCGCGGTTATTCAGAGCTTTGCGACAACTTCGCGGGCGTAGGCACGGAAGTCGTCGAGGTGCCGCGAGCACACGGCATGGACGATTTCCCAGTTGATGCGCTCGTAGTTGTGTACTGCGATGTTGCGAAAGCCGACCGCCTTCTTGAGACGATCGGCGAGGGCGCTATCAATCACCTTGCCTTCGGCGAGGCGGTCGAAGGTTTCGCCCATCGTGCCGGGCGGTGGGAGATCGAGTGAAGTGATCAGGTGGGCGCCAATGTCGACGCATTGCTGCACGGCGCGAGAGAGGTTCAGCGCGATGATGTCCTGGGTATCGGGGTCCCGGGCGAGGATATCGGCGCTGCCCGGGCAGCGGTCTGCGACCCGGTTCACGCAGTAGCGCAGGGTCTCGAGTTTCTGTTCGATTACGCGTCGATCCACGCCTGTCTCCGTTCGGCGAGAATGCGGTCGCGGTAGGGGACGAAGTCGGCCTGCTCGATCAAGTGGCGGGTGAGGAAGCGGGCGTGGGCTTCGTCGCTGCCGGCGAGACGAACGCCAGTCGTCAGGATCTCGCCGAGCAAGGGCTCGCCCGCTTGCGTGAGGTCGACCAGGTCCACCGGCCGGCCCGTGGCGGAGGCTAGTTCGTCGATCAATGCAACATGGGCCGCGGCGGAAAGTCGCGCGCCGGCGCTGACCGCCAGATCGATATCGCTGTCGTGTCGGAAGGTATCGTGCGCCAAGGAACCGAACAGGATGGCAAGCTCCAATTCGGGGTGGCGCTGCAAGGCACGCCGAATACGCAAAAGTTCCCCGTTTGCTTTCATGTGCCTGATTCTAGCAGGTGCCGCAGCGCGCGGGGCTCCAGGGAAACGGTGGCGGATTTGTTTCCCGGCGCAACGGCAGGCGCGGACCCAAACAGAAAAGGGGACAGATTTATTTTCCGGCGCGACGGCGGACGTTAGAAATAAATCCGTCCCCGTTTTCGGTCGTCCCCGTTTTCGGTCATTGCGGGGGCGAAGGCCGCGGCAAACTGGTGCGGCAGTCCGTGCGGCATTTGGATCGCCACGGGCCATTGGCCCTCGCGATGACGGGTGGGGCCTCGCCCCGCGCGATGACGGTGGGGCGGTTTTAGCGGAAGAGGTTGATCGTAAGTTGTTGTGTTTGCGTGTTATGTGGGTGCGTAGTAGCGTAAGGTGAAAATTCTTACCTTAATGGGGTTCGTGGGCATGCGTGCGGATTGGGCGTTTTATGGCCGGCAGATGGAGTTGCGAAAGCTGCAGGATATTCTGCCCAGGCGTCGCTGGTTTTTTCTGCGGATCTCCGGGCGACGTCGGATTGGGAAAACGACCTGGATACAGCAGGCGCTACGGGCGGCTGGTTTTGGTGCCCTCATGATACAGCGTGGCCCGAGTCATGAACCCAACTGAGCTTGATTCCGTGACCGACTATGCTGTCCGTGCCTTCGTGGATAGGTTGGCGGGTCGTTTTGATGTGGCTTGGGCGGTGGTCTACGGGAGCCGCGCCCGACATGAGCACCGCCAAGACAGTGATGCCGATGTCGCGGTGATTCTCCATGGGGCGAAAGGCCCCTTCCTCGACACCAAACTGGCGATGGCGGACGTGGCTTATGACGTGCTGCTGGAAACGGGGGTTCTGATCCAGCCGTTGCCGATCTGGGAAGAGGAATGGGCGCATCCGGAGGCATTCATGAACCCGGCTCTGTTGCGGAACATCAGCCGTGAAGGGGTGCGGATATGACACCGGAAGCGCTGATGAGCAAAGCGGTCCGCGCGTTGGAATCCGCCGGATTGCTGCTGGGTTCCGGCGACATCGACGGAGCGTGCAATCGCGCCTATTTCGCTATGTTCGACGCGGCCAAGGCGGCCTTGATCGAGCTTGTTCCTGGTATCGATCCAGCGCTCGCCAAGACCCATAGTGGCCTGATCTCGGCTTTCAGTCTGCATCTCGTGAAGGGAGGGGTTCTTCCGGTGGAGATGGGAAGATCCCTGAACCGGGCCCATGAAACTCGCCAGATTGCCGATTACACCGGCAATGAGGTCAGTCTGGAACAAGCGAAGGTTCTGGTCGAGCAAGCCAGCCTTTTCGTGGAAACCATTCACGCGCGGATTCGACTCGCGCCATAGCGTCGAACGCCGAAATCGCCTTTTTTGGGAAGGCCGAGCCCGTCACTGCGAGCCCCTGTCATTGCGAGGCCGAAGGCCGTGGCGAACTGGTGCGGCAGTCCACGCGGCGGCTGGATCGCCACGGTCCTTTGGCCCTCGGGGAAACGGGGACGGATTTATTTCCTGCAGGAAACGGGGACAGATTTATTTCCCGGCGCGACGGCAGGCGTGAGAGCTGAAGCCGTCCCCCGTTTCTCCTGGTCCCCGTTTCCCCGACCGGAGGCGGCCAAAAGGTGTCCCCCGGGCGATTATCGTTTCTGAACATCCTCCGCCAGCCATGCCTTGATCAGGGACTGATAGGGCATGTCCCGCCGATTCGCCTCGATCTTGATCCTCTCGAGCAAGGCGACGGGCAGGCGCAGGGAAATGGTCTTGGTCGAGGGTTTGAGATTCGGGAGGTTGACGTTCTGGGCCGCATCCCAGTCAACGTATTCGCTGGAATCGTGGCTCTCCCAGAACGCACGCTCCTCCGCCTCCGATTGGAACTCAGGTCTGGTTTTCGGATGCTTGGTCATAAATGGCTCTCTCTTTGCGATGCATGTCCCGGGCGGAAATCACGCGAATCAGTGTGCCCATGGCGCGCAGGGTGAAGCTGATGTGGAGCCTCCGTCCGTCGTCGGTGACACCCAGTGCGTGATAACGCGGCTCAAGCGCGCTGTGTTTCGGATCGGCGACCACAAGCAGCGGTTGGTTGAAGAAGATCTGCTCCGCCTCCGCCTGGCTTACGCTGTGCTTGTCGATGCTCTTGCGGGAATTGCCTTCATTCCAGTCAAATCCCCTGACAACGGCCCAATCAATCATCGTCTGTATATTGCCACCATATACACCTGAATCCAACGACGAGAAACCGGGACCGAGAAACCGGGACCGAGAAACCGGGACAGATTTATTTTCCGGCGCGACGTCGGGGGTGAGAAATGAATCCG
>SLHN01000174.1 GCA_007136145.1 Thioalkalivibrio sp. | reverse complement strand
ACGCTGAAACAGACTAGCCTTTGCCTGAGGTTGCGCGCGCCGTTTTTCTACTTGCGCGGGCTTTCAGCCGTTCCGGCGTGTGGGTCAGAACGGCTTCAGCGGCTAGAACAGGCGGCGGCTTGTAGTGCTTGGCGGCGCGAACCCGTACTGTTCATGAAAGCGTTGGGCGCCCTCGTCGATGGCGTCGATAGCGGTTTCATTGCTCACGGCCAGCGTGCGTTTGAGAGCATCGGCCAGCAGCATTCTGCCGATCCCGTGCCCTTGAGCGGCCTGGCTGACCGCCAGCCGGCGGAGTAGGGCGGCCGGGACTGGTTGGCGGGGCAGCTTGCGAGCGAGATCCTCTGGTAGTTGGCGGAGTTCGATCGACAGGGTGGAGAGGGTGTAGTAACCGGCGATGACGCTCGGATGTTCCGGCTGAGTCGCCACGAACACCCAGCTGATGCGGCGTTTTACGTCCTGTCGCGCCTGTTTTCGGATGTAGTCATCCTGTGAGGTTCAACCGCAACGAAAACCGGCTCTATCGTGGCCGTTGTGCAGCACCTCGATGACCAGATCGGAACGATCGGGCATTGGCTGGGTTATTTGCTGGTCATGCTCTTCGAGGGTCGCCAGCCGCCGGTGTCAGGATAGTTGGAACCGATCTCGGGCGGATCGGCGGTGCCGAGCTCATGTTGCGTCATCAGCCAGCGCAGCAGAGCCAGGTCGGCGGGTTGTACCAGGGCACCTTGCTCGAAGGCGACCAATGCTTCATTCCGGTTCTCATAGCTTTCGATGGCACGGCTGAGTACGTCGATGACGGCATTGAGCGGGTCATCTTCCAGCAGGCTTTCGATCAACGCCAGCGCTTCCTCGTAGCGGACGTCATCCCGGATCGGGAGATAGGGCGCCGCCGCCTCGGCGAAGTTTTGGCAGGCTTCTTTGAACGCAACCGCCGTCATGACCATTTTCCTCTCGAGTATCGTTTGAAGAGCCCGTCGTACTCCGCATGGGTAACAATGTGCTTCACGTACATACGGTTCTGGACGAACTGGATAAAGGCAATCACCCGCAGGTGGTTGCCGCCCACATCAAGCACCCACCATTTGTCCTTGTGCTTGAAGTTGTCCAGCGACGGGAACACCTCGTCGGCGGCGCATCCTCGCAGAGACGGAGGGTGCAGGTATGTTCTGGTAACGAAAATCAGGGTGTCGGAGTTGCGCATGTCCAGCTACCTTGCGTAGCCGCCCGATGCGGCGGTGGCTGGCTGGCTTAAGGACCTTGAATGGGAAGGCTGCGGGTCGGCTGGCAGGCTGCGGCTTCCGTACATCGGATGCCTGTATGAAGAATAGGAGAACAAATAGGGATTCAGCAAGTGCGGGTCCGCAATCGCCTGTAGGTGGTTACCGAGCCAGAATTCGCGGCTGGGTCATACGAGGGATCCGTACCCCTGGTTCCCGTGTCCCTCGATTCCAGTGAATGGCCGGGCTGCAACGATAGGGCCGAGGGAACGGGGAGTGGCAGGTCATCCGCTACGCATTAGTCCACTGCGTGGCGGCGTCTGATTCGCGGAGCGGCTGAACCCAGATGCGTTGCGCGAAGTGGGCGGGGATGTGCATACGGCGTCCCTGTGCCTCGATGGTGACCCCACCTCCGAAATCCCTGGCCTCGACCCGGATCTCCGAGCCGTCGATCAACCCCAGTAGCACGAGAACCCGAAGAGTCGCGGAATCCGCCGCGTTCAGAATCCTCGCGCGGCGCGCGACCCCCAGCGCCCCCAGTGCCAGCTGTTTCGAGGCGGGTCCATCACCGAAACTGCGGGCACGCATGATCATCTAGGCCTTAACCCGTGCTCGTCGATCGGTCCGTACCGCAATCGGGTTGTCTGACAGCGGTATCGCTGAATTCTCCCGGATGGCACGACCCAGGCGAGCCAGGACACGCGTGGAAGCCCGGAATCGGTCACGATTGGCCTCCGGCCTCCGTTAACGTGAAAGTCCCCAGTAGACCCCATGGATCGCATCGCAATCCATGAAGTCTTCGGGATTGGCGAATATCTGCGCCAAAAAAAGATCTTTTTGGCACAGATAGTTGCGATGCAATCCATATCAGGGTGCCGTGAGGCGCGGCCGAATCCCACCGATAGCACGCCGACCCAGCCGCCGATGCCTTTGGGCCTCCAGCGGTGCGATTCGCTGCGCTCATTGGCACCCTACGCTTTGAACTTTCATGGTTCGAGGTGGCGGGCATGGCCATGACAGCTAGCCTGTAAATACCGGCCGAGGTCGTTGGCTTCATTTGGTGAGGATCAGCTTGCCGTTGCGTGTCTTGCGCAGGGTGTAGACGGTTCCCTGATGGTGGATCAGGACCACGTCACCCGCAGAGAACAATGTGGCGCTGTTGATACGCTGTGATTCAGTGCTGGCCCTTGGGAGGTCCGTGCTCGAACTTTCGGATTTCGGCTGGTTGTGTTCCCACATTCCGGCTCTCCAGAAAAAGGTCTGCTTGTAAACCGTGACTGCATGCTCAGCGTCACGCGGGTTTCATTGTGGCTCCAAATCTATTTCGGAGGAATAATAATAGCAATAGGAACGATTCGCAAGAGCGAATCACGCGAAGGCGTGTGGCTGGGCCATCATCGTCAGCGCATCGACCTGATAGTGAATGTCTCGTATTCTGGCTGTCATCGAAGACGCGGAATACCAGTCGCAACCACGGGACCCGCTAGCCCGTCGCTCGCTCGGGGGGGTAGGCGTCCGTTGACCTCCGACTCACCCATGTGTCGCTTCAGCGCGTGCGCGATGAATCCTGAAAGATTATTGAGTAACTCCTGCTGGTCAACACGATAGGCGTTGGGTTGGCGGGATTTTCGCCGAGCGCCGTATACAGTTGTTCGTGAAACGATCGCCAGATTCGGGCAGCTTCGCGCACTTGCGGCGGTGTCTGTGACCGGGCACGATCAGACGAAGCCAGCAAGCGACCGCCGGGACCCAGAGCCTCGTCCAGAGTGGCCACGTGGTTGCGCAGATCCCGGTAGTAGAGTTTCACGTCGCGGAAATAGGTGGGGTAGTCGCGTGCCGGTGTCGACATGTAGTTCAGTGCCTGCTCGCGCATCAGGTGGGCGGCGAGTTGCATGCGAGTCGCCTCGCCCAGCACCGCCTGCTCGGCCCGGCGCTGCTCCGCTGAATGCAAAGCATACCCGGAAGCGCCCGCGAGCAGTGCGAAAAGCGACAGCAGCAGAATCGCCAGTTGAAAACGGATGCTTTCCAGAATCGAAAACGGCATTACCAGTGCTCACTGTCATGATCGAGATCATCCGCCCTTATGCTGGCAGGCTGGTACACTTATGGAAATAGTGGAAATTACGGACTCAGCGACAATGGTTTGAGAGCGGCGGCCTCTGTCTCACCGGCGGTTTGTCATCAAGATCACAAGGCGCGGTGAGCGTCCCGGGTTTCAGAAGCCGTTTGCCGGAGTGCCGACTCAACCCTTCGACCGGAGGACAACTGCATGTGTTTGCGATTTCGGACTCGATGGTCAAGCATCCTGGCACTGGCCGTGGCTGGCTGGATCGCAATGGCGCCGTTTGCGGTGGCCGATGATCCAGAAGCCATCGCAGAGCTGCGGGCGCTGGATCAACGTGGCGCGCTCACGGTCCGTGCGTTGCGCGCCTGGGATCAATTGCCCGCGCCGCTGATGCAGGTCGTGCTCGAATTGCATCGCCATGGAATCGACTTGCTGGAAGCCGATCGGGTAGCCGTGGAGGCATTGATCGAACAAGCCGGCGAAGCTGACGGTGGGCCGGCCAACGAGCGACTCGACGCTTTGCAGGCATTGGCGGCCCAGATGCGGAAATTTGCCGCGCCGCCTATCGACGCGTCGGCAGATCCCGAGGATTCGCCGCCTGCCGCTGTCGCTTCGCCACGCACCCAGCGGGCCATCGCACGCGAACTCTTGCGTGAGATCGATGAACTGGAGGACTGGGAGCACGAGCCCATCGAGCGCCTGTATCTGCGCCTGATTGCCGAGGCTCCGGATACACCGGAGGCCGAGGAAGCGCACTGGCGGTTGACCAATCTCTACATGCGGGGCTTCGATCCGGCCCGCGATGCCGAGGCCGCGGCCCTGCTGGAGCAGTATCGGCAACGCTATCCGGGTTCGGCCATGCTGGACCAGCGGTTCGCGATGTTCTCCACGCCGGGGCTGTCATTGGTGGATGCCAGGCTGCTCTATCTCTACGACGAGACCGAGGCCTGGGACAAGGCGGCAGCCTTCTACAAGGAGCTGATCCCGGACCCCAGCGCGGCGCCGCCATCGCTGATTGAACGTTTCATTGCCTACGGCCGCACGCTGGAGGCGTCGGGGCGCGAAGCCGACGCCGTGGCGATCTACCAGGCGTATCTGAAACAGGCCGACCCGCCGAGCGAAATTCTCAAGCGGGCGGCGCACAGCCGGTTGCAGGCGCTCGGCGCGATGCCGGTCGATCCGGTTACGTATGAAAACATTTTTGCGGCGGCCGCGGCCGGGGTTGTGGATGAAGTTCGGCGCCACGTCGACGAAGGCGCCGACCTGCAGGCACACGATCAGACCGGTTCCCGCAGCGCGTACACGGCCCTGCAGTTTGCGGTTGCCGGCGGTCATCGCGACGTCGTCGAGTACCTGCTCGGGCATGGCGCGGATCCGAACCAGGTTGGCGGTCGCAGGGAAGGGCAGTCGCCGCCGCTGTGGCTGGCCATCGGGCGCGGCGACGTCGCGATCGTGGCCCGGCTGGTCGATGCCGGTGCGCGCACCGACGTGCGTGACGGCCGCGGGGATACACCGCTGGTTGCAGCGTTGCGTGGCGAGCAGGAAGACATCGTCGATGCACTGCTCGCCAGAGGAGTCGATCCGAACCCGGCCGACGAACGGGCAACGGTACCGCTGCACATGGCGTTGCATACGCGTAACGGGCCATTGTTCGCGCGATTGCTCGAATATGGCGCCGATCCGGATCGCCCGTTTCATCGTGAACCGCTGTTGCACTGGGTGGCGCGAGACGGACAGCTTGGTCCGGATGATCGCGCCACGATGCTGAGCGCGCTATTGGGGGCCGGGGTCGACATCAACGAAACAAACGCGCGGGGCCGAACGGCTCTTCTGGAGGCGGCGGCACAGGGCAATGCTCAAGCGACGGTGTTGCTGCTGGAGGCCGGTGCGCGGCTGCCGCCAGCGGACGAGCGCGGCAATACCCTGGCCCATCATGCGGCTCGTGACGGGCATGCCGAACTGATCACGGTGTTTGCCGAAGCCGGTATCGGGGTCGATGTCATTAATGAACGGGGTGAAACCGCGCTGCATCTGGCTGCCGAACGCGGTCATATGGAGACCGTCGCGACCCTGCTGGCCGCTGGCGCCGACCCAACTGTTTTGGACCGGAACGGGCGTAGCGCGCCGTTACGGGCGCATCGGCGCGGCCACACCGAGGTCGTGGCCTTGTTCGGCGAGCGCGGGCTGCTGGTCTTCCCCAACCTGCTCGAAGCCGCGGCGGATGGCGATCCGGGCGAAGTAGGGCGCCATCTGGCGCGGGAAGCGGACCTCGCCGCAACTGACGACGAAGGCAACACAGCGCTGCATCTGGCGGTGGCCGCTGGTCATGCCGAAGCAGCGCGCCTGCTGATCGAAGCGGGCGCCGATATCGATGCGCGTAACGGCTTGCAAGCGACGCCGCTGCACCTTGCCGCAGCCAATGGCGACATGGAATTGCTCGCAATGCTGCGCGCGCAGGGTGCCGACCAAGCAGTGCTGCGGGCCGAACATGCCCTCGACACACGCGGCAATACCGCTCTGCATCGGGCGGCGGGCGATGGCCATGCGGAAGCCGTGCGCTTGTTGGTTGAAAGCGGAGTCGCGATCGATCCGGTCAACCGGGACGGTGAAACCCCACTCCTTGCGGCGTTCTGGCATGCATTCGATGTCTGCGAAAGGATCTCCTGGCAGGACGAGACGCGCCTCGGGCCGCTGGTCGCCACGCATCCGGCACGGCAAACGTTGTCGTACCTGCTTGATCAGGGCGCGCGCGCCGACGTGTGGGACACCGATGCGGGATTCACGCTGCTGCACCTGGCGGCATTGATGGGCGATCAGGGTCTGGCGGAACGCCTGCTCGATGGTGGTGCGCAGCTCGACGCGACAGCCGACGGCGAGTTGCAGCCGGTGCATATGGCCATGCTGATGGGGCATGCGGAGCTGAGCGCCTGGATGATCGAACAAGGCGCCCGTCCGAATCTGTCGAAGCATGGCGGGCCGCTACTGCACCTGGCAATGGACCGCGAACACGAGCGGTTGCCGGGGATTGCCCTGCTTCTCGAATACGGCGCGGATGTCGACGCACGGAACGAGTATGGCGCCACGGTGCTGCTCGATGGGGGCTGGCGCGACGCCGCACTATTCGAGCTGTTGCTGGCTCACGGCGTCGACGTGGATGCCGCGGATGCGGATGGCACCACATTGTTGTCGATGCTGACCGAAAACCGTCACGATCCCGAGTTTCTCGCTATTGCCGAGCGCCTGGTCGAGCTCGGTGCCGCCGTCACCGATTCCGGCTGGCCGGAGCTTCGCGTGGCCGCGATCCGTGGCGATCGGGCACGGGTGGCGGCCCTGCTGAGCGAGGGGCTTGATGGCGAAAACGGAGACTGGGCCTGGTCAGTGCTGCATGCCGCCGCGCGGGCCGGGCATGCGGACGTCGTGAGGACACTGCTCGATGGTGGAGTGGATTTGCGGGAGGTCGAACGCGTCTCTCGCACGCCGTTGCTGCTGGCCGCACAACAGGGGCATCGCCCGGTGGTTGAACTGCTGCTCGAGCGTGGTGCCGACGTCGAGGAATTGGGTCAGGCGCTGCACCGGGCAATCGCCTACGATCGGGATCGCGAACTGGTGGCTCGCATGCACGCCGCAGGTGTCGATCTGAACTCACCTTACGGCTACGCCCCGCCAGCATTGTTCATGGCCGAGGACGAGGAGATGCTGGTTTTTCTGATCGATGAACTCGGCGTCGATATGAACCAGACGGTGGAAGCGCATCGGACGCGTTTGTTCGAAGCCGTCGATGCCGGGGACGAGGTGATGGTTGCGGCATTACTCGCGCGCGGTGCCAGCACCGACGCGCGAGGTGGGGTGTGGGATCGAACTCCGCTGCACATTGCGGTAGAACGCGATCATCCCGAAATTCTGGCGCTGCTGCTCGAGCATGGTGCCGATGTTGACGCCCGCGACAACGATGAACGCACCGCGCTGCATCTCGCTGCCTACACCGGCAATCTGGCTGCAGCGCAACAACTGGTGGCCGCCGGCGCGGATCTCAACGCCCGCGATGACATCGACCGGACGCCGCGCGATCTGGCTGCTCATGCGCGTCATGCCGAAGTCCTGCGTTTTCTGCGGGGCGTCAACCAGTAGCGGTGCAAGAAAGAGCTAGCGTGCAGGGTTTCATGTCGCGGTTTTTGGGTTGGTTTCGTTCCGGAGGCTTGGCCATGGGTATAGTTCGACGCGGGTGTGCTGCGGTCGTGGTGCTCGGGACAATGAGCGTGGTGCTGGGATCGGTGTTGGCGCACGGTCTGGAGCCCACTGCTGACGCGGTGACCAGGACCAACGTCGAGTCGCGGGAGATGGCGGATATGGCGTGGATCCAGGAATCAAACCTCCTGGTGGTCGACGCTGTGCCGGGTCGGGACCGTGCGAGTCCGCCTCCGGTGAAGGAAGATGCCGCCGCGGAAACGGATGTGGCTGCCAGATTGGCGGTGCTGGCCAGCCAGGGTCGGCTGACGGTTCGGGCGCTCCGAGCCTGGGACCAGTTACCGGAACGTTTCACCCAGTTGGCGCTGGAGTTGTACGACCATGACATCGACCTCCTGAGTGCCGATCAGGCTGCTGTGGAAGCGCTCGTTGCACGTGTGACCGACATCCCCGATCTGTCCGATCGGGCCGGTGACCTTGCGGACCTGGCGCAATTGCTGGCCAGCTACACACTGTCGGCTCCCGATCCGGCACCCGATGGCACGGCCGGTTCCGCACAGGCAATTCGGGCCGCCGAGGTTCTTCCGCCCGATGGTGTTCCGGGGTGGATCCTGGTCTCCACCGAGGAGCGCGGGAGCCAGAACCGGGACAGTCGCCAAAACACGTTCGCCTTCAGCCTTCGCCCGGATGGTGCGACGGATCGGGCCCAGGTTCGCCAGTCAGCGCAAGGTTACTCACGCCAGGTCAGTCTCGCCTTCGACCTGAGCTGGGATGAACCGCCCAGGTTTGCTTTTCCTCACGATACCTGGCAGGGGCGAATCAATGTTACTGACAGCGGTAGCGGGGTGGAATATCTGAGTGGTTCCGCGCCCGAGATCGACCCGAAATCAGCGGGTTTTGCCGTTGGAGCCCAGTACCGCTCCGGCACACGGCCGATCTGGGACCGGGGCACGGCCGCGACCGGACGGTTCTCTCCAGACAATCCCGACTCGACTGGAAACCCGCTGGGAGAGGCGGAGATCCGTTGGCCCGAACGAGGTTGTCCGGGTGACCCGTTCACGGTTGAAATTCGGGTCACTGGCTGGTCTGGTCGCGGAACGGTGATCTGGGCCTACGAATTCCATCCCAATCTGCTGCGTTCGCCGATCTTCATCGACCAGTTTGTCGCGCGGCAGGCGGCCAGTACGGAGTCCGAGGATCCGGTAATCACGAAACCCGCGATCATCCAGGATTGTCCGGACTGCCCGAAGATGGTGGTGATTCCGGCCGGTACCTTCGTGATGGGCTCCCCTGACTCCGAACGTGGGCGAAAGGAGCAGGAAGGGCCGCGGACGACCGTCACGATCCCTCGGGCTTTCGCCATGGCCAGGACACCGGTGACCCAGGCACAGTGGACCGCGCTGATGGATTCTGCACGATTCAGTTTTCCGGACTGTCCGGATTGCCCTGCTGACAACATTTCGCATGCCGAAGCGAGGCAATATCTGCGTCGCCTGAGTGAGAAGACCGGGCATGAATACCGGCTACCCAGCTCGGCGGAGTGGGAATACGCGTGTCGAGCAGGCACCGATCATCGCTACTGCGGAGGCAATCAGATCGAAGACGTGGCCTGGTATCGGTGCAACAGCGATAGCCGAACCCACCCCGTCGCTGTCAAAGCCGGCAACGCCTTCGGACTGCACGATATGAGCGGCAATGTCATGGAATGGACGCGTGATTGCTTCACCACCGACTACCGACAGATGCCAACTGATGGCAGTCCGCTTACCGAGGGTAGTTCCTGTACCCGCATGGTCTCGCGCGGCGGTAGTTGGTTCAGCCCTGAAGACGATGTCCGCGCGGCCGCCAGGAGCGGAGAGGGGATGATGGGCGAGAACGGTTTCCGGCCAGTGCGGATACTGGCGGAGCCGGATCAGACCGAATCGGACGGTGGCAACTGAAGGCGCGAAATCCGGAGCCAGGTTTCATACCGGCGAAGGGGGGCAGTGGCTCAGCCGGGTTCCTGGGGAAACAAAAAAGGGGTGTCCGCTCCACGCGGGCACCCCTTGGCACTGTCGGTGATGGATCAGTTGCTGCGGATCAACCGCAACGCATAATCCTTGGTGAGGCCTTCACGCTCGACCCAGCTCAGGTAGGCGTTGAACTGGTCTTCCATGGCCTGGGTGGGGAAGCGACCGGTGGCGGACACCTGCCCGTTCAGCACGCCATCCAGCGAGGGCACTGGCTGAATCTGGCCCGCAAACGCGTGTTCGGCGTCGATGCTATTCTGTTCAACCCACGCGAGATAGGCATTGAACTGGTCTTCCATGGCCTGGGTGGGGAAAGTGCCGGTGTAGGACACTTCGCCGCTCATGCCGACCTCGTAGCCCATCTGGGCGGGTGTGCGGAGTTCCGCGGCCTGCAAGCCGCCCGCCATCGCAAGTGCGACAGCCAGCGCAAGGGTCTTCGGCAGGATTTTCATGCTCATTTCGATTACTCCCTCGGGATTTCCCGATTAATAGTTAAAAGTTCGTATGTATAAGCAAAAGCTAATGTATGGGAGTAGCTTAGAGTGGCGCGGCGGATCGCGCAAAATGGACCTATTCTTGAGTGGTTTTGTCAGGAAAGTCCGACAGGCTCCTAGCCCCGGAGGCCGGCCGGCGCGGTATCGGTGCGGTTCGGCTGCGCCTCACGGCACCCTACGCGGGTTCTCTACTTTAACGCCAGACCCTTGATGCTCCTGGGGGCCCGGTCGCTGCCGGTGAGCTGCCATGGGTCCGCCGTGTTCGTTCGCACTGGCAGTCTCATGGCCACGGATGGAACTTCGCCGCCAACGAATGCAGCAGCGAAACGTAGGTGTGTTCGGTCACCACGGGCGCCAGCAGGACCGCAACGCTGTTCACTACCACCAGGAGCACCGCGAACCAGCCGTAGCCTCCCAGCGCCCGCTGCCAGGGGTAATGCCCCGGGATTTCCCGGCCATCCTCCGCAACGAGCTCCGATACCGATGGATTCGCGTCCGCCGGCGCCCCCTGTTCCAGAAACGCTTCCTGCTTGCGGGCACGAGCCATGTCCGCCTTGCGGAAAAGAATCACCCGCGCGGAGAAAAACAGATCCACGGCGCGGATTCCCATCGCGCGTAGCACGACCCCGAAGCGCGCGAAACGGGCCAGCAAAGGCATGATTCGGGCGCTGAGCGCGGACAACCGCCCACCCATCAGCCCCACGCGGGTCGCGCTCTGCGCGCCGGCGACGCCCGCGCCTACTCCCGTGTAACTGAGCAGCGTCAGCGCGAGGAAAATCAGGGCAATATCGAATTTCGTGTCCCAGACCGTCCAGGCTGCCCGATGCAGACCCCGTTCATAGCCGAGATATCCCTTCTTGAGCCATTCGAGCACCAGGTGCAGACCGACAAGCGCGACCAGCCAGAAATAGCTGACGAAGATGCTCAGGAGGATCGTCAGTGAAACGTAGCTCAGCGCAAACACGACGCTGCGGTCGTGCAGCACGATCCAACGCGAAAGCGGCCCGAGCTGACCGATCCGATCAACCACTGCCGGGGAAACCCGCGTCTCGTCGGATCGGTCCTCTGCGTGGTCCTCCACGGAAGCCTCGGAGGCGATGGACTCCTGTTCGTTACCCAGTGCGTTGTTCATCAGCAGCCTCTAGGAACTCACAGCGCCGCCGGACCCCGGCCGCTGTGCTGCGGTCTTTTGAAAAATGGAAGGCCCTGCAGCGTCTGACGGGCAGGGGAGCTAAGTATGCCACGGTGTGGCCTGGGTGTTTTCGCGTGCCGGGTATGAGGGGCTGTATTGAAGTCAGGGCCGGAGCAGCCCGCGCGACGGCGGTACCTCTACCTGCGCAGGCCTCCGCCTGCTCCGACCGACCCCGGTGAACTTGTCTCTCGGAGGGTGTACTTCGATGCTGGTCATCCTCGTTTTCGCCGCGACCGGCAGATTCCTTTCCGTCGTGTCCGCGCGGCTGTGCGCCAGCAGGCTGTTCAGGCGAGGCGTAACTCGGGGTCCACATCCTCGTAGGTATTCAGCACGTGCTCGGACTTTGAATCCACCTCCGCCAGGCTGACCGGGTAGCCCCAGACGTTGGCCAGGTGACGCAGCATCATATGCGTGCTGCGCTCCTCGAGAAGGCGCCCATCCATCACGCGGTGTTCCAGCATCAGTCGCCGATCGCCGCTCAGGTCCACGTCCACTACCTGAATGTCCGGTTCGTGTCGGGCCAGGTCGTATTGGGCCGCCAGGGCGCGGCGCACATCCCTGAATCCGGACTCATCGTGGATCGCCTCGACCTTCAACGCTTCGTCGTCGGTATCGTCCAGCACCGAGAACAGGCGCCAGTCACGCATCAGGCGCGGGCTGAGGAACTGGAGGACGAAGCTTTCGTCGCGGTATTCAGCCCATGCGGTCTTCCAGGTGCCCAGTGTGTCCGTATTGCCGGCGATGTCGGGGAACCAGCGCCGATCCTCGTCCGTGGGGGCTTCGCAGATGCGCTTGAGATCCTGCAGGATGCCGAAGCCGAGCGCGTAGGGGTTAATGCCCGAATAGCGCCGATCGTCGAAGTCCGGTTGAAAGACCACGTTGGTGTGCGCGTGCAGGAATTCCATGAAGGCACCGTCGGTGATCTGACCGGTTTCATGCAGGCGGTTCATGATCGCGTAGTGCACCGTGGTGGCGCAGCCTTCGTTCATCACCTTGGTCTGCCGCTGCGGATAGAAGTATTGGGCGACGATGCGCACGATGCGCAGGATTTCGCGCTGCCAATGGGCGAGGCGGGGCGCCCGCTTCTCGAGGAAATACAGCAGGTTCTCCTCGGGTAATCCCAGCTTGGCGCGGCGCGCATCGAGGTCCGGATCCGGCTCTCCGTCGTCGGTCTCACGCCGGGGCAGGGTGCGCCACAGATCGCTGAAGCTCTGTTCCTCGAACCGCCGGCGCTCGCGTTCGCGCTCGATCTCCTGCTTGAGATTCAGCGGCTGCCGCCGGGGATAGCGGTGCACGCCGTGACTCATCAGGGCGTGGGCAGCATCGAGCACGTGTTCGACGGCCGTCGTGCCGTAACGCTCCTCGCACTCGCTCACATATCGCTTGGCGAAGTCCAGGTAGTCGAGGATCGAGTCGGCGTCGGTCCAGGTCTGGAACAGGTGGTTGTTGCGGAAAAAGTGGCTGTGCCCGAAGGCCGCGTGGGCCATGACCAGGGTCTGCATGGT
>SLHN01000273.1 GCA_007136145.1 Thioalkalivibrio sp. | reverse complement strand
CTCGCGCAGGGCAATCACGGTCGGCTTGTCGTTATCATCCGGCACCCGCGGCTCCTTGCCATGGGAAATATGGCGGGCGCGGCGTGCAGCCATCAGCACCAGCTCGAATCGGTTGTCGACGTTCTCGAGGCAGTCCTCGACGGTTACACGGGCCATTTCAACTCCAGAAAGAGAAAGTTAGGACCCATCATCTTACGCCGAGCCGGCGGCCCCCGCCAACAGTGCCGTGATCATTGCGTGGTTACGGATCGCCTGCTCCCGGGTGCGCAGCCGGTTGGCAACGAAAATGCTCTCGAGATCGCGCACTGCGCGGTCGAAATCCGTGTTCACCACGGTGTAGTCGTACTCTTCGTAATGGGTGCTATCCGACTCGGCATCGCGCAGTCGGCGCTGAATGATTGTTTCATCGTCCTGGCCGCGTCCGCGCAGGCGCCGTTCCAGTTCGGCACGCGACGGCGGCAGAATGAATACCGACTGCGACTCGGGTATGGCTTTCCGGACCTGGCGCGCGCCTTGCCAGTCAATCTCGAGGATCACGTCCTGCCCGGCATCCATCTGCGCGAGGACGGCGGCACGCGAGGTGCCATAGAAATTGTCGAACACCTTCGCGTGCTCGAGCAGATCGCCGGCCTCGATCATGTCCAGGAAGTTTTCAGCGCCGACAAAGTGGTAGTGCTGCCCGTCAACCTCGCCGGGGCGCGGCTTGCGCGTCGTGTGCGAAACCGACAGCACGACGTTGTCCAACTGCTTCAACAGCGCGGCAACCAGACTGGTCTTTCCGGCGCCCGAGGGCGCGGACACGATGTACAACGTTCCACGGGGTTTGGCGCGGATCTCCGGCATGAGTGTTTCCCTGGGGAATAGTCGGGGGCAAGAGTGTACTCATTCGGAAACATTCATTACCACTGGAGACCCGTTGCACCGACCGGGTCAACGCTAAAGAAGGTGCGTGGGGTGCCTTGAGGCAAAGCCGAACCGCACCGATCCCGCGCCGCCCCGACCCCCTCGGGCTCCCGGGCTCCCGGGCCTCGAACGGTGCAATTCGCTGCGCTCATTGACACCCTACGCCCCTTGTTCCTCGGGTCAGTGTCCAACCCGCAAGTTGTCGCGAGGTGAAGCCAAACCGCGCCGGGTGCGGGCTTCGAGCGGGTCGATTCGCCGCGCTCATTGGAACCATCCGCGGTTCACGTGTTTCGAGGCGTTGTTTAGCTCCTGGTCGGCCGTGGTGGAATGCTCGGCGTGGTCGCCTCGTCCCTTCGGAGCCAGCAAGTGATTTGGAATTCAGGAAGTCCGGCCTGGAAATTGCTTGGGATTTTGGTGGATACAGGCATGCGCACCGTCCGGAGAGATGAAGTCATGAATGAACCACCGCTAAGCGAAGAAATGATCAATGCCTTTGTGGATCATCAGTTGACCTCGGAGGATCGTTTGCGAGTCCTGAAGAACATCGGCCATGACCATGGTCTCGGACAGGAGATCTGCGACCGGCAACGCCTGAAGGAACTTGTCAGCATGGCCTACGTTGGTGCGACTCTACCCCCGACACCGATTCGCCAGCGCCGAAGCCTGCGCTGGTGCTGGTGGCGATAGCGGGCCGTTTACACCGGCACCGCTTGCAGGGTGGCAATCGGCGCAGCGAGTTGCGCCGCCCAACACCGAACGTCATCACCAGGCCCGACTCCGACCAAACGCGGTCTGGTCGAGCCTCGCGGCACCCTACGCAATATGTACCGCAAGCCACACGCAACGTGGCCTTGAGGATGTGCGCACGAGCCGGTGCGGAGTGTGTGCTGGGATGAAGCAGTAATCACCAGTCTTGAGCGACACCGTCGCACCGGCAATCCACAGCTCGGCATCGCCTTGTAGCAGGCATACCCATTCGTCATGATCCTGGTCATAAGGTGTCGGATCCGGTCGGTCGCTGCTGACGATGCGCTCGATCCGCACGTTGCGGCAACGCAGGATGTCCTCGAACACCTCGCCTTCCAGGGGAGCAGGGAGCGAGGCAAGAAAATTGCCAGACTGGGCCCCATGCGTGTCGTTCATGCGTTTTCCTCCAAACGGTTAGCGTGAAAGTCACGGCCCATTGCGTATCGCTGGCGCCCCGTAGGGCGGAAAAGCGCAGCGTCATCCGCCCTACGCCTCTTTCATCATCGGGGGTGCCGCGCGCCTGAGGGCATGAGAGTTAGCGTGAAAGAACGCCGCGTAGGGTGCCGTGAGGCGAAGCCGAACCGCACCGAAACCACGCCAGCAGCCGCCCATGCCCCCGGGCCTCGAACGGTGCAATTCGCTGCGCTCATTGACACCCTGCGGTTGCACCCTTCGTGTGTCGGCGTGGCACGCAACGCCATCCCTTTGTGGCTATTGCGGTAGTGTGGGCCGACCCCGCCTTGACGCATACGGACCGACCAACTATTGTTCTGGAAAACAGAACGTAATGCGCTGTTCGAGGGGTCTCTTCAACGGTCTCGTCACCAGCAAGACGTGCATCCGGGTTGTATTCCAATGTGCGCAAGGCGTTGGGGATGGACCGCATCAGTGACAGTGTAATCGCTCGCGACCCAAACAAACGAAAAGTGGTTTGATGGATTTGTTCAGCGGCCTGATAACGAGCAAGACACGCATCCGGATTCTGATGCGGCTGTTCCTCAATCCCGAGGGCAATGCGTATCTGCGCGAGCTGGCCGATGAGTTTGCGGTGTCGCCGAGCCAAGTGAAGGAGGAACTGAGTCAGCTCAGTGGGGCGGGGCTGCTGGAGAGCGAGAAGCATGGCCGGCAGATCCATTACCGGGCGAACACCCAGCACCCGTTGTTTCCGGAACTGCACTCGATGGTGCACAAGGCGTTGGGGATGGACCGCATCATTGACAGCGTGATCGGACGCCTGGGCCGGCTCGAACTCGCGTTTCTGCTGGACGATTACGCCGAGGGCAAGGACACCGGCATCATCGACCTCGGCTTGGTGGGCGACATCGACCGTGCCAACCTGATCGATCTCGTCGGCAAGACCGAGCGCTATATCGGGCGGAAGATACGAACCCTGGTACTCACGCCCGAGGAGTACGAGCGCATGTACCTCGTTCTCAAAAAGCGACCGTTGCTGCCGCTATGGGTGAGCGGGAAGGCGACGAAACCGGAAGCTGGCGCTGCGTAGGAGCCGCGCAACCGGCGTTTGCCGGGTCGCCAGCACCGAGAAAAGGCGGGAAACTCCCTCCCTCACTCGTGAGGAGGCGGGAGCAGCGGGGTAACCCGTTGGCGGCTTCGCACAGGCCCATTGCAGCGCAGTCTGGCGCTGCAATGGCGGTAGCGTGCCTGTAGGGCCGCGAAAATGCTGCATTCCCAT
>SLHN01000051.1 GCA_007136145.1 Thioalkalivibrio sp. | reverse complement strand
CGCATGGCGGCAAGATCCACCACCGCGGGTACGCCGGTGAAGTCCTGCAAGAGTACCCGGGCAGGACGGAAGGCGATTTCCTGCGTCGGTTCGGCCTGCGGATCCCAGTCGAGCAATGCCTCGATATCCGCTCGGCGCACAGTCTTCTCATCCTCGAACCGAAGCAGGTTCTCGAGAAGGATCTTCAGCGAATAGGGCAAGCTGGCCGCGCGCGGATCGTCGGTAATCGGCACGATTCCGCACTCGCGGTCGCCGGCCTTGACGGTTCGGGTGTATTTGTCGAGGGCTGCGGTCATGGTGTCTTTCCCAGGGTCAGGTGTTGAGTCGATGCAGTAAGGTGCGTGCCTCGTTGATCAGGCGGTTGCGTCCGAACAGAAGCTTCCAGCGCGAGCCTCCTGCCTGGCGCCAGAGTACGGCGGCGCGAATGCCGGCAAGGAGCGCTGCCCGGATCCGGGCGGCGACGTTGGCATTGGAGAGGTGGGTCTGTTCGCCTTGTACAATGATGCGTGGCCCAAGTCTGGAGATCGATTCCTGATAGACATCAGCCAGGCGGGCGATCACGCTTTCATGCGACAGGTTGAAATACTCGACCTGGCGCTCGGCAGCTTTGAGCCCCTCGCCGAGAGTGCCGAGCATTTCAGGATTGGCCTGCAGCTTCTTCTCCAGAAATATCAGGCCGATTGCATATCGGGTGATCTCCATGTCCGGGGGCTTGCCTCCGGACTTGAGTTGTACCTCGATGCGTTTCAGACCCGTACGCAGATTGGCCTCGCCGCGAAAAATCTCGGCTGGCGTGTCGACGTCGAAGGCGAACAGGCTTCCGATCAGGATTTCGAACTCGTGGTCGTCGCAATGGCCGCGCCAGGCGAGGTCCTTGACCAGAGATGCGGCTTGGAAGATCGCGGCAAGCGCCAGGGCTCGGTTGTAGTCGGTACGCTCCAAGGGTGGTGTATCTCGCGGTTGGGGCAATGGATTTGAGGATTACTATACCGGAAGTGGCATGTCGGACCGCGCATTTCCGCCGGCAATCACGGCCCCTCCGAGGCATTCGCGATCCCGGTAGAAGACGATGGACTGCCCTGGCGCCACCGCGCGTTGCGGCTCCGCGAAAGTCACCCGCAGGCCGTTCGCGGACATGTGTGTGATGCGCGCCACCTGCAGGGGCTGCCGGTGGCGAATGCGGGCGAGCAGCGATTCCCCTTGCGTGGGGGGGTGCAGGATCCAGTGCGGAGGCTCCGTAACCAGTCCGTCGCTGAGCAACAGCGGATGATCGGCCTGCTGTGCGACAACGAGGCGGTTGCGTTGGATATCCCTGGCCACCACGTACCAGGGCGCTTCTCCGGCTCCTTCGACGCCGCCGATTCCGAGTCCCTGGCGCTGGCCCGGGGTGTAGAACATCAGCCCCCGATGCCTGCCGATGATCCGGCCTTCGACTGTGCAGATATCACCGTCGGGAGCGTGCAGGTAGCGGGAGAGAAAATCCCGGAAGCGCCGTTCGCCGATGAAACAGATGCCCGTGCTGTCCTTGCGCGAGTGGTTGGGTAGGCCAAGGTCCTGAGCGATCCGGCGCACCTCGGTCTTCAGCAAACCGCCGAGCGGGAACAATGCGGGCCGAAGCTGTGCCTGCGTGATCCGGCACAGGAAGTATGTCTGATCCTTTCCCTCATCGGCCGCGCGGAGCAGGTGCGATGTGCCGTGTTCGTGTAGCGTGTCCGCGTAATGGCCGCTTGCGACATGGGTCGCGCCGAGGCGGTGGGCGTAATCGAGCAGGGCCGGGAATTTGACTTCGCGATTGCAGAGGATGTCGGGGTTCGGAGTGCGACCAACCTCGTACTCGGCGAGAAAATGGGCGAACACCCGCCGCCAGTACTCGGCCGCGTAATTGGCCTTGTGAAGGGGGATACCGAGTTGCACGGCGACATCGCGTGCCATCGCCAGATCCGCCTCGGCGGCACAATAGCCCACCTCATCGTCCTCCTCCCAGTTCTTCATGAAAAGGCCTTCCACGCGGTATCCGGCCTCAAGCAGGAGTGCGCCAGCCACGGCCGAGTCGACACCTCCGGACAGACCTAGAACGACCTTCGCTGCCTGTCTCATGCCGGGGCTGATACCAGCGTGCCAACACTTTCCAGCGGCAATCGCAGGCCCTGTTCGAATCGGCGCAGACTACGTTGCACCAGCGGGCTGCGCAGCGGCCAGTTTTCGATGGCTTCCGCGGCCGTGAGCCAGTGAGTCGCAAGTATGGCCGGGTCTCGTTCGGCGGTACCGGCGACAGGTTGGACGCTTCCAGTGAAGGCAACTCGCATGGTTACGGCACCACCGGGCAGCGCCAGAAGGTCGCAGCCCAGCCAGGCCTCGGGAACGAAGTCGAGACAGGTCTCCTCGCGCACTTCGCGCACGACTGCCTCGAGCAGGGATTCGCCGGCTTCGAGGTGCCCCGCGGGTTGGTTCAACACGCGATTTCCCGCAACCTGTTCTTCTACGAACAGATAACGCCCGCGATCGGCGATCACGGCAGCAACGGTCAGGTGGCAGCGCAGGCGTTCGGGCATGGAAGGTCCGTCAAGATTCGCGATAGATTCATCACCCCAAATGATAACGCGGCGCGCAAACCACTGCCGTGAAGCCTGCGGCTGTTCTTGTATAATCCGCGCGATTACCCCACTTTCGCGACCACTGGAGCCACCATGGCCTACGAGCACATCAAGATCCCAGCCGACGCCCAGCCCATTACCGTCGATTCCAGCGGTGGTCTGCAGGTTCCCGATCGTCCCATCATCCCGTTCATCGAGGGGGATGGCATCGGGGTCGACATCTCACCGGTCATGCAGAGGGTCGTGGATGCCGCGGTCGCCAAGGCCTACGATGGTAAGCGAGGGATCGCCTGGATGGAGGTCTACGCGGGTGAGAAAGCCAATACCGTTTATGGGGCCAACACTTGGTTGCCCGCGGAAACGCTCGACGCTGTTCGGGACTACGTCGTCTCGATAAAGGGTCCTCTGACCACACCTGTCGGTGGTGGTATCCGTTCATTGAATGTTGCGCTGCGACAGCAGCTTGACCTCTATGTCTGTCTGCGCCCCGTACGCTATTACTCTGGGACGCCGAGTCCGCTGAAGGCCCCTGAGAAGACCGACATGGTGATCTTTCGCGAGAATTCCGAGGACATCTACGCGGGTATCGAGTACGAGGCTGGCAGTGATGAAGTCCGCAAGGTCATTGACTTCCTTCGTAACGAAATGGGCGTGACCAAGATCCGTTTCCCGGATACGGCGGGAATCGGCATCAAGCCAGTGTCCAGCGAGGGCACCAAGCGGCTCGTGCGCAAGGCGATTCAGTATGCCAT
>SLHN01000218.1 GCA_007136145.1 Thioalkalivibrio sp. | reverse complement strand
CGTCGCTCCAGAGTGAATCGGCCGACCAGTTCCGCGGCGAGGTGCTGCGAATCCGCCGCACTACCACCGTTCCCGAAAAAGAAGATGCTGTTGCCGCGTCCCAGCGCCGCGACCACTGATTCGATCACGTCGAGGATGGTACCGGACTGTTCCTCGGCCAGCCGGATCTTGATGCGGGCGCTTTCGCGCAGCACTTCACTCAGGGTATCCGGGGTCATTGGCGTACCGTTGGGAACCAAAACCCGAAGTTTACCAAGAAACGTCCGAAGCCCGCTGCCGAAGACATCGCGGAGGGACACCAGCGAACGTGTTTCTCCTTTTCTTCGCATCCTTCGGATCCCTGTATACTCGGGGCTGACTCATGCATAGCGGGTTCGCCGGCGTCATTGCTGATCGGGGGGCCGATCGACCGCCTGGATATCACAGACCGGCCGTTCTCGGTGCCCCTCGCGGGTCAACCGAAACATGATGTTTGGTGCATGATCGGAAAAACGTCCTCGCCCCTGCCTGCCCTCGGCGGTATCGGCACCAACGCTTCAGACTCATGAACATGAAGATCAGTCCTCCTGCTTTCGACGATGTCCGGATCCTGGTGGTCGGTGATCTGATGCTGGATCGATACTGGCATGGAGTCACTGAACGCATATCACCCGAGGCACCCGTGCCTGTGGTCCATGTGCGGGAGATCGAACAGCGTCCCGGCGGCGCCGGCAACGTGGCCCTGAACCTGGCCGCCCTTGGAGCCTCGGCGGCATTGGTCGGTGTGACCGGGGATGACGAGGCGGGACGGGATCTTGCCTGCATGCTCGACAGAGCCGGGGTGGAGTGCCATTTCCTGCGCCAGAGCGGCGTGGCAACCATCACCAAGCTGCGCGTGACGAGCAGACACCAGCACCTGATCAGGCTCGACTTCGAGGATGGACTGCCCGGAGTGCGGACAAGGGATTTGCTACCGCTGTTCGGACCCCAGATCGAGCAGGCTGCCCTGGTGGTGCTATCGGACTATGGCAAGGGAGCGTTGCGCGAGCCTCGGGCCCTGATCGAAGCAGCCCGGAACAGGGGGCTGCCGGTATTCGTCGACCCGAAGGGCCAGGATTTCTCGATCTACCGGGGTGCCAACCTGATCACACCCAACCTGGCGGAGTTCGAGGCGGTGGTGGGGAGATGCGCGGACTCGGAAGATATGGTCCGGCGGGGTGAGGTGTTGCTTGCGGAATGCGGGATCGAGGCACTGCTGATCACCAGGGGCGCTGACGGAATGACGCTGGTGATGCCGGGCGAGGCGCCGGTGCATCTGCCTGCCCATGCACGCGAAGTCTTCGATGTGACCGGCGCGGGTGACACGGTGATTGCGACCGTTGCCGCCGGCGTCGCGGGTGGATTGCCGCTACCCGAGGCGATGGCGTTGGCTAACCTCGCCGCGGGCATTGTGGTTGGCAAGCTGGGTACGGCCACCGCGAGCAGAGCCGAGTTGCGACGGCTGTCCCAGGAACAGAGCGATTGGGGAGACGGGGTTGTCACCGAAGCCAAGTTGCTCGCGTTGGTCGCGGAAGCGCGGGCGCGGGGTGAGCGTCTGGTGATGACCAATGGTTGCTTCGACCTGATCCATCCGGGGCACGTCGCTTATCTGCGGCGGGCGCGCCAGCGCGGGGATCGGCTCATTGTTGCGGTCAATGACGATGCCTCGGTGCGGCGGTTGAAGGGCGATGGGCGTCCGGTGAACACGCTGGCGGATCGCATGATGGTATTGGCAGGGCTGGCTGCCGTGGATTGGGTGGTGCCATTTTCGGAGGATACTCCGGCGCGACTGATTGCGGCGGTAACGCCGGATGTGCTGGTCAAGGGAGGGGATTACAGGCCAGAGCAGATTGCGGGTCACGATGCGGTGGTTGCCCGCGGTGGGAAGGTCGAGATTCTCGAATTTGTCGATGGCTGTTCGACCACGGCGATGCTTTCCCGCCTGCGTGAAGGGACTGATCAGCGGCACGGCGAGTGACCGGGAAGCAGGCCAGCAAGAAGGTATCTTGTTTGACAGAAATCGCCTAAGTGCCCGTGGCGAGCCGCGTGGGAAGAGCGGGGCAGCAGGAGCAGCCCAAGCCCGACAGGCTGCCAGGCCAAGGTTGATCCGGGAGTTCTGATGGACGTTCGCTGGAGACACTCCGGTTCCGAGTATCTGATTCATGATGCCGCCCTCGATCCAGCCCCCGAGTTCTGGATGCTGGAGGCCCCCGTGCTTCGAGAACGCGGGCTGGTCACGGCGGAAGGTGCCGGAGGTCGTGGACAGGTGCTCTTTTTCGACCCACCTATCCCGGGAGTGGGCGGGCTATGGGTTCTCCGGCATTTCCTGCGAGGTGGCGGCGTCGCGCGCGTCCTGGGCGACCGCTATCTCTGGACTGGGCTCCGACGCAGTCGACCATGGCGCGAATTCGAGCTGATGGTCCGGATGCGGGACGAGGGCCTGCCAGTGCCGCGCCCGGTCGCCGCCCGTGTTCAACGTGTCGGGGCGTGTTACCGGGCCGACCTCATCACCGTGAACGTGCCGGATGCGAAATCGTTGGACCAACGCCTGCGTGAGGCGCCTGTTGCCACTGGCGTCTGGCATCGGGTTGGCTCCACGATCCGCCGGTTTCACGATTCTGGCTATTGCCACGCCGATCTGAACAGCCGGAATATCCTGATCGATGCCTGCGAACGCGTTTGGCTGCTGGACTGGGATCGCGGGCGGCAACGTGCGCCCGGCTCTTGGCAGGCCGGGAATCTGGCACGTCTGCAACGCGATCTCCGGAAGCGCGCCCGGCTGCTCGCTCGCTGGCACTATTCGGAACTCGTTTTCGAGCAGTTACGCGCGGGGTACTTCGATTCACCCGTCAAGGGTGGACAACGTGACTGAACCCGCCGTGACGGCGCGCCAGGGTCCCGCCCGTCTGTGTATCTTCCGGCTTTCGGCGATCGGGGATGCCACGCATGTGTTGCCCGTGGTCAGAACGATACAGCGCTACTGGCCGGAAACCACGATCACCTGGGTGCTGGGACGCACCGAGGCCGGACTCGTCGGTGACCTTGCCGGGGTAACCTATCGGGTAATGGATAAAGGCAGGGGAATTCCGCATTGCTGGCGGCGCTTGCACGAAGCCGAGCGTGGCCGCAGCCACGATGTGATCCTGCAGTTGCAGTCGTCGCTGAGGGCCAGCCTGATCGCCACTGCATTGAGGGGCCGGCGGCGTATCGGGTTTGACCGGGACCGCGCCATCAACGGTCAAGGGTTGTTCGTCAATGAGCGGATCGCCGCTTCTCCGAGGCAACATGTTCTCGACGGTTTTTTCGGCTTCCTGGATAAAGCCGGCCTGCCGTTCCGCGAGCTGACCTGGGATATCCCGTTGCCATCGGCCGCACTGGCGTTTGCGCAAAAGACAATCTCGACCAATAAGCCGGTCCTGGCGATCAGTCCCTGTTCCAGCCAGCGGTTCCGTAATTTTCGGGACTGGCCGGTATCGCGGTTCATCGCCGTGGCGAACCATGCTTCCGAATGTGGTTTTCAGGTTCTGCTCACCGGAGGCGCTTCCGCCCGGGAGCGGGACTACGCCGACGCGATCCGCGGCGGCGTGCGCGCGCCAGTTGTCGATCTCGTGGGCGCGACGAGCCTGAAGGAACTCGCGGCCGTATTGGCCCACTGCAAAGGGTTGATAAGCCCTGATTCCGGCCCCGCGCATATCGCGAGCGCGCTGGACACACCGGTCATCGGCCTGTACGCAACCTCGAATCCCGCACGCACCGGCCCTTACCGACACCGCGAGTTCGTGATCGATCGTTACCCGGACGCTTTGAGGCGGTATCGGGGATGCGCCGTGGACGCAGTCCCCTGGGGTACTCGAGTTCGCCATCCAGACGCGATGGAGTTGATCTCGGTCGACGACGTTTACAAGAAGATTGATCTCCTGGCTTCGCGATCGGCCTGAATGCGGTCAGGCGTCGATGACTACCCATTGGATCTGATCCCCCGCAGGCAAGAAGAGGCGTGTGGACCGCGCCGGAGCCGCGGTCTGCAAGGATGGACCCGAAGAGGGCGAGAAATCCCCAAAAGCGTGTTTTGCGCACGAAGGGATTATCGCCAGGGATTCCAATGTGATTAGGGAAACGCTGATAAAACCGTATTTCTGAAGCAAGCCGCAAATTGCATTTGCAGTGCGGCATGCGCTGAGAAAGCCAGGATGGCTTTGTTCAGCGTGTCCTGAGGTGGGGCTGGTGCGGCGCGCTGCCAGGATGCGCATGGGCGATCAAACCCGGTATCCAGCGCGGAGACCCGGCCGGCCTGTTATCAGCGCCATGCCATGCGGTGATGAAACTCGAGCGGGTCCCCGCAGTAAACACAAGTGTACCGGTAACCGCGCCGGCTGATCAGATAATGACGCCTCGGACCGAGTTCATGAGATCGGCAGCCGCACTTGTAAAAGTAGATGCGGCTGCGACGTCCTTGGAGCGGAGTCTGATGAGTGACGGTTGGGGGAAGGCCCAGCGCGTGCATGATGGCCTGCCACTCGGGTCCATGCGGGCGTGTCGAGTTCAGTCCGAAACGCCTGAACACGAGTGAATGAGCGACCTCGTGGGCTATGGTTGCCGGAAAGTGTGCCTGCCAATCCCGGATAAAGGCCTCTGGGTTGAAACGCAGGGTTTCAATGCCTTGCTTCAAGCGCCATTGGCCAGCCGCGCGGCCGCGCAGATCCAGCCGGATCTCCGGAACCGGCGAGGACGCCATGCGGGAATAAAACCCAGCCGCGGCTTCCCGTATCGAATACGCCTGAAGTCTGTTCAAAGAGCCTTTCACCCGAGATTCACTACCGTTATGAGTAACTGTTTCCGCGGTAGGATTTTTGTTACATTGCAGGGAACGAAAGTGTGTTCTTGGAAGTCTTTCTGATGACAAACGACTAACGAGGAAAATTTAATGGGTGCCGACAAGAAGAATGTGGCCGACCTTACGGCCGAGGAACTGTATGCATTGGCCCGTGAGCGGGAACAGGAGGAAGCAGAGCGTCGGGAAAAGGAATCCAGAAAGAAGCGCGATGAACTGAAAGCGAAGCGTAAGGAGATGGTGGCGCGCCATCGCAAGGAGTTGGCGGAGCTTGATCGCATGATCGTGGAGTTGGGAGGCTCGATGCCTAAGGCACGTGCCTCCAGATCACGTCGTCGGGGCGCGGGTGCCGCGGGTACCATCAGCCAGCAGCTTTGCGAGATCGTTGCAACGCAGCCGGAAATGAGCGTTGGGGAGATTCGTGAGCAGGCGGAAAGTGCTGGCATCGATACCAAGAATATCAGTCAAACCCTCGCCTACTTGAAGCGACAGGGGCGGCTTGCCTCTCCTCGGCGCGGGGTGTACGCGGCTCCCTGATTCCGCCAACGAGAATGCGGCGGTTCCAGCTTGCGATGGCGAGGGGTCTTGTTGACCGGGGCCAATCCCTCATGAAGATTCCCTGGTGGATGTGCTGCTCGGAAACCTCTCTCCGGCAGCAACATCAAGGTCCAGGATTTCCAGCGCCTCGCCGCTTCGGCGTAGTACCGTGTGGCTATCTAGCCAACGTTGCAGTTCGTTGCCAGCAATCTGCCTGCGCCAGCCCCGGCCAAGGTTGGCGTCCGCGTCTCCGTGCATGAACGAAATCATGTCCTTGCGGCTGGCGACGGCTTCAGGGCTGATTTTTTCCCTCCGGGAGAGCTCACGCAGGAGCGCCATACCAATATCGACAACCACCTCCTCCGATTCGGAGAGAGGTCGCGCGCGCGCTTTCGGAACTGGCCATTCGTCCTTCGGTGACTCGATCCCCCGCCTGACGGCCCGCAGCATCTCCTCGGCCTGAGGGTCGCCGATTCCCTTGGCTCCGCGCAGGTTCCGAAGGCTTGCAAGATCCAGGGGGCGTGATCGGGCGATCAGAACCAATACGTCGTCGCTGATGATCCACCGACGTGGGCGATCGAGGTCGCGGGCAACGGTTTCGCGCCATGCAGCCAATTCCCGAAGCACGGCAAGCTCGAGGGGTTGCAGTCGCTTGTGTCCCCCGACCCGGCGCCACGCATCCCCGGGATTTGGCGTGTAGGACTGCGATTGGACCAATGCGTCCATTTCCGGGCGCATCCAGTCCAGGCGTCCAAGGGTTCGGAGCTCCTGCTCGAGCCGTTCGAACAGCGGGACCAGGTAACGGACGTCATCCTGTGCGTACCTCAACTGCTCGGGTCGCAGGGGTCGCTGCGCCCAGTCGGTGCGTGTCTGAGTCTTGTCGAGTTGATGCCTCAGGACAGCCTGCACCAGGTTTGCGTAGCCGATCTGATCGCCGTGCCCCAGTAGACTGGCCGCGACCTGGGTATCGAACACAGGTGCGGGGACGCTGCCGCTGACAAGATACAGAACCTCAAGATCCTGGGCGGCGGCATGAAATACCTTGAGAACGGCCGGATCGTGCAAAAGTGTGTAGAGAGCGGATGCATCCGCTAACGCCAACGGATCAATGCAGGCGATGTGCTCGGGGGTTGCTATCTGTATCAGGCAAAGTTGCGGGAAATAGGTCTTCTCGCGCATGAACTCCGTATCGATCGCCAACCAGGGGGTTCCGGAAATGGTGGCGAGCACTGAACGCAATTCCGTGTCTGTCGAGACCAACCCATGATCATGCATCGTTGGGTCCGGAGCCTCTGCCGGACGCGTTGAACGCCTGCAGCTGCTCTGGAGTCGCCTCCTTCTGATAAAGGTTCTTCCACTCGGGATAAGGCATGCCGTAGACGATCTCGCGAGCCTGGTTCAGATCCAGCGATTGCCCGTGAGCTTCAGAGGCGGCAACGTACCATTTCGCCAGGCAGTTACGGCAAAAACCGGCCAGGTTCATCAGGTCGATGTTCTGTACATCCTTACGCTCGTCCAGATGTTGCAGGAGACGACGGAATACCTGAGCTTCGATTTGGGTTTGGGTTTTCTCTTCCATGCAAATTGACCATCGTTGGGATTGAATGTCGAGTTTGCTGGGGCGGCCGTCCATCATTTTCAGGCCGGTTCCAGGCTGTCGCCTTTTTGGCAGCAATTCAGGTCAAATGCAATAGCCAACGTCTCCGGGTATCCCGTAGCAGGTGATAGATCGGGGGCCAGAACACCGCGCTTGTCAGGATCGGGAGCCAATACAGCGCGCTTTCCGGGGGATAGCCGGTGGTTCCAAGGATCCAGATGTTCAGGACCAGGACAAACGCCACGAGAAAGGCCACGACAACGGACTGTTGCCACACAGGGTACACCCGCATCCGGGGATGGATCTGCAGCACGATGAACATGGCCGCGGCAAGCGTGAGCGCGTTCTGTCCGAGCACATGGTTTTGCAGGACATCGAGAAACAGACCGGAAAGGAATGCGGTTGCGATGCCGATTCTGCGTGGGAAGGCCATGCCCCAGTACACCAGGACCATCAGCACCCATTCCGGGCGAGCGTATGCCAGCGAGCCCGGTAGAGGTACGATGGTCAGAGACAGCGCGGTCAATAGTGATAGCAGTACAGGAACGGGGAGGGCGGTCCGGGAGCTCATTCGAGGGCATGCTCTCTGAAAGCTTCGGGTTGGCTATCATCGGTCCACAACAACAGTACTTCACGCGAGCGGTCGAGTGCTGCCAGAGGTTCGGCGGCGATCGCGAGGAATGGGGCTCCGGGCCGATGCTCGACCGAGACGATGCGGGCAACCGGGTAGTCGGCAGGAAAGCGTCCACCAAGGCCCGAGGTCAACAGTAGGTCACCCGCTTCGATATCTTCTTGCGGTGGTACGTGGCGGAGGTGGAGCCGTCTCGGGTTGCCTGATCCTTCAGCCAGTGAACGCAGCCCGGTGCGGGCCACGATCACGGGCAGGGCATGTCCGGGGTCCGAGATCAGCAGGGCGGTGGAACTGGTCCAGTTCGCCGAGAGGACCTGACCGATAACCCCATGGGCATCAATGACTGGCTGGCCGGAATAAACCCCGTCGCGTCTGCCCTTGTTGATCACGATCTGCTGGCGGAATGGATCCAGATCCACTGCGAGGAGCTTGGCGATTTGCACCCGTTCCGGGGCTTGTGTGGCGGTGTGCAGCAGCGTCCTCAATCGGTCATTCTCGGCCTGTACAGCGTCAAACCGCAGCTGACGCGCGCGCAATTCCAACAACTCGGAGCGTAGCAGGCGATTCTCGAGAACAAGTTGTTCGTGGTGAGAAAAGGATTCCAGGACTCGCGTGCCGAGACGGATTGGCGTATCCACTGCGACCTGCAGCGGGTAGGCGACCGTCGCCAGAACGCTGCGCAATGTCTGTAACTGGTAGAAGCGATGGTCCAGCGCCATCAAGGCGAGGGCCAGTACGATGACCACAAGCAGCCGGACAAGAGGGGAGGCCCGGAGGTTGAACAGCGGCTTGTCGATGGTACGTCCTCCAGTGGGTGGGAACGCTTAGGCGATGGTCGGAAGATCGGCTACCGGAGTGAGCCGGATTCTAGTTCGCCGGCAAGGCGCGGTCACGGGCGCATGGTGGTCCCATCGAACCGTGATGGCAAAGCAGCGGAGCGACGAAAAGACCAGCAAGATGGTACTCGGCTTGACTGGAATGGCCCTATTCGCTGGCCAGGAAGTCGACCCTTTTTTCGTCCAGCATTTCCAGCACCCGGCCACCACCCCGAGCGACGCAGGTCAAGGGATCCTCGGCGATCACAACCGGGATGCCGGTTTCTTCCATGATCAGGCGATCTATCTGCTGCAGCAGGGCGCCGCCGCCAGTCAACACGATGCCGCGTTCGGCGACATCGGCACCCAGCTCGGGGGGCGTCTGTTCCAGCGCGGTCCGAACCGCCGAGACGATGCCGTGCAGTGGATCCTGCAGTGCCTCGAGGATCTCGTTGCTGTTCAGCGTGAAGGAGCGAGGAACGCCCTCCGCGAGGTTGCGGCCCTTGACCTCGATCTCCAGCAGGTCCTTGCCGGGGTAAGCCGACCCGATCGCGTGCTTGATACGTTCGGCGGTGGCTTCACCGATCAGAACACCGTAGTTGCGGCGTACGTAGGACATGATCGCCTCGTCGAAGGTATCTCCTCCGATACGGACTGATTCAGAGTACACGATGCCGTTCATCGACAGTACCGCGACTTCCGAGGTGCCACCACCGATGTCCAGAACCATCGAGCCAACAGCTTCGTCCAGCGGGATGCCGGCGCCGATGGCCGCGGCCACGGGTTCCTGCAGCAGGTAGACCTTGCGCGCCCCTGCCCCGAATGCCGACTCGCGGATCGCCCGCCGCTCCACCTGGGTCGCACCACAGGGAACACAGACCAGAACCCTTGGGCTCGGGCGGAATACCCGACGTTCGTGCACCTTCTTGATGAAGTACTGGAGCATTTTTTCGGTGGTCGTGAAATCCGCGATCACGCCATCCTTCATCGGTCGGATGGTAATCACGTTCTCGGGTGTTCTCCCGAGCATCTTTTTGGCCTCGGTGCCGACAGCCTCGAGCGATCGTGGTCCGCCAGGGCCCCGGTCCTGCCGGATGGCCACCACCGAGGGCTCGTTGAGCACGATGCCCTGGCCGCGCATGTAGATCAGCGTGTTGGCGGTACCCAAATCAATGGATATATCGTTGGAGAACAACCCCAAGACGCGCTTGAACATGACAGGACTCTGAGAAGGTGCGGACGGGAAAGACGCGAAACTCTAGCAAGCCACCACTGCTTTGGGCAAGGTGGGCTTTGTGGTAACTTTAGTACCCTTCCACTATACGTTGATATTTCAGCCATGTCCCTCAACAGCGATGAAGTGCGACGCATTGCGCACCTGGCCCGCCTTGCGGTCAGCGATCGGGAGGCCGAATTGTTCGCTGGCGGCCTTAGCGAGATCTTCCATTTCGTCGAGGCGCTTGATGCCGCGGAGATCTCCGGCATAGAACCCATGGCACATCCGCTGGATGCCGAACAGAGACTGCGTCCGGATGTGGTGACCGAATCCGACCAGCGGGAACATTTTCAGGCTGTCGCACCGCTCGTCGAAGCCGGTCTGTATCTCGTGCCGCGGGTGATCGAATGACTGGTATTTCCGAGCCGACAGGGAAGACCCATCCATGACACTCGAGACCCTTGCGGGCTGGTCCCGGCGGCTGTACGCCCGCGACATAAGCAGTCGTGAGCTGGCCGAACTCTACCTCGCGCGCATCGATCGCTTCGATGCGCAGCTGAACAGCTTCATTACCGTGACGCCGGAGCTTGCTCTGGAAGCGGCTGATGCCGCCGACAGGCGGATAGCGAAGGGTGAACGGGCGCCATTACTGGGATTGCCGGTGGCGCAGAAGGACATCTTCTGCACCGAGGGAGTACGGACGACTTGTGGTTCGAGGATGCTGGAAGGCTTCATTGCTCCTTATACCGCCACCGCTGTGGAGCGGATGAACCTGGCGGGATCCGTGATGCTGGGCAAGACCAACATGGATGAATTCGCCATGGGGTCATCGAACGAGACCAGCCATTTTGGCGCGGTACGCAATCCCTGGAAGCCTGATTGCGTACCCGGGGGCTCCTCCGGTGGCTCGGCGGCAGCGGTGGCGGCGCGCCTTGCGCCAGCGGCCACGGGGACCGATACCGGAGGTTCGATCCGGCAGCCCGCTGCGTTCTGTGGCATCACCGGAGTCAAGCCAACGTATGGGCGGGTGTCGCGTTACGGCATGATCGCGTTTGCTTCCAGTCTGGACCAGGGGGGTCCGATGGCGACCAGCGCCGAGGACTGCGCGATATTGCTGAATGCAATGGTGGGCGCGGATTCGCGGGATTCGACCAGTGTCGAGCGCCCGCGGGAGGACTTCACGGCCGGGTTGTCCGAGGGTATCAGGGGTCTGCGGATCGGTCTGCCCCGGGAGTTCTTCGGCGATGGCCTTGATCCGTCCGTGCGCGCCGTGGTCGATTCGGCGCTGGCGGTACTGCGTGAACGTGGCGCGGAGCTGGTCGAGATCACTCTTCCCAACAGCAGCCTCTCGGTGCCAGCGTATTATGTGGTGGCTCCTGCCGAGTGCTCGTCGAATCTGGCTCGGTACGACGGCGTGCGTTTTGGTCACCGGTGCGAGAGTCCACGGGATCTGATGGATCTTTATACCCGGTCCAGGGCCGAAGGCTTCGGCGCTGAAGTCAAACGGCGCATCATGATCGGTACCTATGTTCTGTCGGCAGGATATTACGACGCCTATTACCTGAAGGCGCAGAAAGTGAGGCGGTTGATTGCCAACGACTTCCGGCAGGCCTTTGCTCAGGTCGACGTGATCGCGGGTCCCACGAGCCCGGAGGTGCCGTTCCGTCTCGGTGCGAAGAGCGCCGATCCCGTGAAGATGTATCTGTCAGACATCTATACGATTGCAGTGAATCTGGCCGGGCTTCCGGGTTTGTCCGTGCCGGCGGGGATTGTCGGGAACCTTCCTGTCGGCATGCAGTTGATCGGCAACTATTTCGACGAAGCGCGCCTGTTGAACGTTGCGCACCAGTTCCAGCAGGACACCGACTGGCACACCCGAATGCCAGCGGCATTCGCGTAGCAGGAGGCCGTTCAAGATGGAATGGGAAACCGTGATCGGGCTGGAAGTGCATGCCCAGCTCAATACCGTGTCGAAGATCTTTTCCGGGGCCGCCACCGCGTACGGGGCCGAACCAAACCGTCAGGCCTGCGCGGTGGACCTGGGTCTGCCCGGGGTGCTGCCGGTACTGAACGAGGCGGTGGTCCGGAAGGCACTGATGCTGGGGCTTGCGATCGATGCGAGGATCGCGCCGCGCTCGGTTTTCGCACGGAAGAACTATTTTTACCCCGACCTGCCTAAGGGCTATCAGATTTCCCAGTACGAATTCCCCATCGTGGAACATGGGCACCTGGACATCGATCTTGACGACGGGAGCCACAAGCGGATCGGCATCACGCGCGCGCATCTCGAGGAGGATGCCGGGAAAAGCCTGCACGAGGCCTATGCCGAAATGACGGGAATCGACTTGAATCGTGCTGGAACCCCACTGGTCGAGATAGTTTCAGAGCCGGACATGCGCTCGGCAAAAGAGGCCGTGGCCTACATGAAAAAGCTGCATGCGCTGGTACGTTACCTGGGTATCTGTGATGGCAATATGCAGGAGGGGAGCTTCCGTTGCGATGCCAACGTGTCGGTTCGGCCAAGGGGACAGACTGAGTTTGGCACGCGCGCCGAAATCAAGAACCTCAACTCCTTCAGATTCGTTGAGCGGGCGATCAATTTCGAGGTGGAACGGCAGATCGAATTGATTGAATCCGGCGGTACGGTGGTTCAGGAAACCCGTCTGTACGATCCGGATCGGGAAGAGACCCGATCCATGCGCAGTAAGGAAGAGGCCAACGACTACCGTTATTTTCCGGACCCGGATCTACTGCCCGTGGTCATCCATCAGCGGGATCTCGAGGTTGCCCGAGCGTTGTTGCCGGAACTGCCCGATGTGAAGCGCGAGCGCTTCGTGCGCGACTATGCACTGTCGTCTTACGATGCGAGTACCCTGACGGCAAGCCGCGAGTTGGCCGACTACTTCGAGGCGGTCGTCGCCGGCTGTGGCGCGCCCAAGCTGGCCGCCAACTGGGTCATGGGCGAACTTGCGGCTGCACTGAATCGGTCGGAGGTCGATCTGGCGCGGAGTCCGGTAACGGCCGAAGCACTGGCGCAACTGCTGGCCCGTATCCAGGACGACACGATCTCGGGCAAGATTGCGAAGGAAGTGTTTGAATCGATGTGGGCGGGCGAAGGCAGCGCCGATG
>SLHN01000117.1 GCA_007136145.1 Thioalkalivibrio sp. | reverse complement strand
GGTCGGACTCGCAGAAACGACTCGGGATCAGATACAGCAGGACGTCATCAGGTAACTCCTCGACAGGAACGTAGGGCGCACCATGCCCCGGGTCCTCTGACGGCGCCACCAGGACCTCCGCGCTGCTCTCGATCCGGAAAACGCCCACCGGTGCAACCAGACGCTGGCACAGGTTGCCGAAGCCATCCACGTATTCGGTTGCGGTCACCTGTGGCGTCAGCGCATAGCTCTCCCGCGTGATCCACTGACGCAAGCCGCTTCGCGGCCGCAGCAGCAGCAGGAGCGGCGTTGGCTGCTCGCATTCGATCTGGATCATGCAGCCCACGTTGAGAAGCACTGGAACCTCCGATCGGACAAAAAGGAATGAGCTCATCGGTGGCACCCAGGGGCCATGGCCCGCCAATGAACTTTCCGTATGAGAGAAAGGCACGCGAAGTAACCACGAGTATAAACACTCCGCCTACCCGTGATGGCGCCGGCGGCCACCCCTGATGATGAAACGCGTAGGGCGTCAATGAGCGCAGCGAATTACGCCGTTCAAGACCCGGGAACCCGTGGAGCAAGGTCGCCGTCGTCTCCGGCGCGGTTCGGCCTCGCCTCACGGCACCCTGCGGGTTGTCGCAAGTCAACGGGGCTCTGTCCGTGCCCTGGCCAATCGACGGGAGCCCACACAAGCGCTCGGTGTTCGTTCCTGCCCATGTGTGGTAACTCTTTGCACTCGCCAATACCCCGGAACCGGAAATGAACCCACCCGCACTGCACGTTCGCGTCGATACGCGAGAAAAAGGCCGCATCATCACCCGCCTGGAAAGCCTCGCCGGCGTCACGCTGGAATTCGTCGAGATGGACCTCGGGGACTACCTGCTGCCCGGCGACCTGATCATCGAGCGCAAATCCGCGACGGATTTGATTCTCAGCGTCGTCGACCGCAGCCTGTGGGACAAGGTGGCCAAACTCCGGAGCCAGCATGAGCGTGTGGTGTACATCGTCGAAGGAGATCTCTACACCGCCCGCTTCCACCAGCAGGCCCTGGACATCCACCGGGCACTCGCCATGATGGTGGTCACCCACGGGGTAACGGTACTTCCGAGCCCCGACGCGGAAAACAGCGGCATGCTCATCTATCTGCTGGGGCTTGCCGCGGCTGAGGGCACCGCGACCACGGAACGCCCTGGCAAACCGACGATCCGGCGCGACGCACAGCTTTATCTTCTGGCCAGCCTGCCCGGCGTGGATCCGGATCGCGCCGAAGCGCTGTTGCGTCATTTCGGCAGCGCCCGTGCGGTCCTGGGCGCCGACGCCGATGCCCTCGCCCAGGTCGAGGGCATGGACATGGACAGAGCCGCCCGGATTACCGAAGTACTTGAGTACGGCCGGTAGCAGGGGGGTACAAGCCCGGCGCGCTCACTCCTTGCCGTCAGTCGAGATAGTTGTACTGCTTCTCCAGGTCCTTGAGGATTTCCCAGGTGCAGGACAACCCGGCCGGGAAAGTGATCAGGTCGCCGCGCTCGAAGGTCTGGGGCTCGCCTCCGTCTGGCGTTACGGTGACGCGCCCGCGCAACAGATAGCAGATCTCGGTGCGGTCGTAGGTCCATCGGAAGGTCGAAACCTCCTTGCGCCACCGCGGCCAACCGGGCACCCCGATCACGTCCAGCTTCGCTGGCGAGGGATCGCGTTCGAAAAAAATGCCGTGGTCGTTCATGTGCTCTTCCTTATCCGAAGCCAAGCCCGTCATCGTGCACCGTCCGAAGCCAGGATCCAAGCCATGGCGAGTGAGGCCTTCGCCCCTCGGCCCCTACGGCGGTTCAGGCAAGCCGGCTTCAAATCCAGCCGACCAGAAGCGGCACAAGGATAGCCGTAAGCAAGGCGTTCAACGCCATGGCGATCCCTGCGAAGGTTCCCGCAAGTTGGTTGACCTGAAACGCACGGGCCGCGCCGATTCCATGCGCGGCTACCCCAACCGCGAAACCACGCGCAGCCCAGTCGGTGACTCGAAACACGTTCAGCAACGGGGTGACGATCATTGCCCCGAGGATGCCGGTGATGATCACCAGGGTCGCCGTCAGCGAGGCCAGACCTCCGATTTCCTCGGCGATGCCCATCGCGATGGGGGTGGTGGCCGACTTCGGAGCCAGTGACAGCAATGTCTCGCGGCTGGCTCCAAGTGCCGCCGCCACTGCCACCGCGGAAACCACCGCCGTGATCGAACCCGCCAGCAGTGCGGCCAGCATCGGCACCAACAAGCGGCGAACCCGATTGAAATTGCGGTAGAGCGGAACCGCAAGCAGCACAGTGGCCGGCCCCAGCAGGAAATGCACGAACTGGGCGCCATCGAAATAAGTGGCATAAGTGGTGCCCGTGGCCAGCAGCAGGACCACCAGGACAGCAATAGCAACCGCCACGGAATTCACCAGCGGCGAACCCCCGGCGGCCCGATGCAGATAATGCCCCACGGCATAGGCCGCCAGAGTGGCGGTCAGCCAGAGCAACGGCTCCTGCTGCAGGTAGACCCAGAGCAGATCCAGGTTGTCACTGCCTCCCTCCATCGCCGGGTTCATGGCCTCGACTCCGACTCCTGCAACCCCATTCGCCGCAGCACCCAGAAAAACACCAGCGCGGTCACCACGATGGTCACGGCGGTGGACACCAACAGGGCCACCAGAAGCGGCAGCCATTCGGCGCGAATCCGTGCCACGTGCAGAATGACTCCCACGCCGGCCGGAACGAACAGCAACGACAGGTGCGACAGAAGTACTCCGGCAACCGCGTTCAGGGGTTCAGGCACCTCGCGCAGGGCGGCCAGGGCCACGAGCATGAAGAAAGTGCCCAGTACCGGACCGGGTATCGGGATACCAGTCGCACGGACAATCACTTCTCCAAGCAACTGACAGACGAGCAGGGCAAGTATGGCATGGACCATGGGGTTCCCCTCGGATTGAGCAACTGACATGAGAGTTTCGGCGACGCCCGATCCCGGCAATAAGCAGGCGTGGGAGGCCATCCATCCGGGTGATCCGTTGATCGCAAGGCTCAGGCCCCGGAGTGTCATCAGGCGTTGGCCGAACCACACCAGGCCTGCTCCGCGGCGGCGCTTCGGGTCCGACAGGCTCCGGGATCGGTGCAGTGCGCTACCCTCATTGGCACCCTACACCCTTTTGGTCTCGAACAGTCACGGTATTCGCGGCCGATCCGCTCGCAAATTCCCGTTCAGCTTACCAGCCGGGTTGTGCTTTAATTGGGACGGTCGACCACGATCGGCACTTGCCCCAGGGCCACCCGCAGGATGCGATGAAATCCGGTGCTGATGGTCAGTCCATTCAGCACAGGAAAACCTGGGCATCGAGCAATCACGTTGGGGCGAATCCGT
>SLHN01000204.1 GCA_007136145.1 Thioalkalivibrio sp. | reverse complement strand
GGGCATGGATCGGGTCACCGGCGACCACATGGGCATGCTGGCCACCGTGATCAACGCGCTGGCATTGCAGGACGCGATCGAACGCACGGGGCGTTTTTGCCGGGTGATGTCGGCGATCCGCATCAACCAGGTCTGCGAGGATTACATTCGCCGGCGGGCGGTGCGGCATCTCGAAAAGGGGCGTATCGTGGTGTTCGCGGCCGGCACCGGTAATCCGTTCTTCACGACGGACTCGGCGGCCAGCCTGCGGGCGATCGAGATCAATGCCGAATTGATGATCAAGGCGACCAAGGTCGATGGTGTCTACGATGCTGATCCGATGCGCGAGAGCACGGCGCGGCGCTTTGAACGCCTCAGCTTCGACGAGGCACTGGAACGAAAGCTTGGCGTCATGGACACCACTGCTCTGGTTATGTGCCGAGACAACAATCTGCCACTCCGAGTCATGAACATGTTTACCAAGGGTGACCTCCGGCGCCTGGTGATGGGCGAGGCGGTGGGCACTCTGGTCGAGGGAACCCGAAAATGACCGAAACCATCTTCAGCGATGCCAGCCAGCGCATGGACAAGACGCTGGAATCCCTGCACACCGAATTCACCAAGATCCGCACTGGCCGCGCGCACACGAGCCTGCTCGATCATGTCACTGTCGAATATTATGGGTCGGAGGTTCCGATCAACCAGGTCGCCAACGTGAACGTGGAGGACGCGCGCACGCTGACCGTGACCCCGTGGGAACGGAGCATGGTCGGAAAGGTGGAAAAGGCGATCATGACCTCGGACCTCGGTCTGAATCCGGCCACTGTGGGTACCGTGATTCGAGTGCCACTGCCCGTACTGACCGAGGAGCGGCGCAGGGATCTGGTGAAAGTCGTTCGCGCGGAGGCCGAGAACGCGCGTGTCGCGATACGGAACATTCGGCGCGACGCAAACCATCACTTGAAGCAGTTGGTGAAGGACAAGGAAATTTCCGAGGATGATGAGCACCGTGCCGAAGAACGTGTTCAGAAACTGACCGACGATCACGTGGCCCGCATTGACCGGATGCTGGTGGAAAAGGAAGCGGAGTTGATGGAGGTCTGACCTCCGTCGCACCATGCAGCCCGTCCCGCCAACGGATACTGAAAACGTCCCTGTTCATGTTGCCGTCATCATGGACGGTAACGGCCGCTGGGCCGAGGCCCGCAGGCTTTCGCGCAGCGAGGGGCATCGCATGGGTCTGCGCGCGACCCGCAGAACGGTGGAGTTTTTTGCCCGTAGCGGCGTGCGTGTGTTGACGCTGTTCGCATTCAGTAGTGAAAACTGGCAACGGCCGCGCGCCGAAGTCAATGCCCTTCTCGACCTGTTCGTGACCGCGATCGAGGACGAATTGCCCGAGCTGCTGGAAAAGGGGATCCGGCTTCGGTTCATCGGCCTGCGTGACCCGCTCCCTGAGGAACTGCAACGCCGCATGGCGGTTGCCGAGGCCGAAACCGCCGTGAATGACACAATGACCCTCGTGGTGGCCCTTGGCTACGGTGGCCGCTGGGACATCCTGCAGGCGGCTGTGCGCTGGGTTCGGGAAAGCGCATCCGCGGAGCCCGAGCCCGATGCTTTCGACGGGTTTCTCAGTACCAGCGGCCTTCCCGAGGTGGATCTGTTGATCCGAACCGGTGGAGAACAGCGGATCAGCAATTTCCTGCTTTGGCAGGCAGCCTACGCCGAATTCTGTTTTCTGGATGTTCTGTGGCCCGACGTCGGGGATCGTGAGCTTCAGGATGCCCTGAACTGCTACATGCACCGACAGCGGCGCTTCGGTCGTACCGCTTCTCAGGCCGAGGCTCGTAATGCTTAGGCAAAGATTGCTCACCGCGCTGGCCATCATCGTACCGGCTTTTCTGCTGATCGCCTTCGCTCCGACCTGGGCGTTCGGGCTGGTCGTCGTGATCGTTGTTGCTGCCGGTGCCTGGGAATGGATGCAGTTGAGTGGGCTCGTGACCCCGGTGGCGCGGGTTGGCTACCTCCTTGCCACGCTGGTGCTGCTCGTTGCCCCGCTCGTGGCGGGAATCTTTTCCGGCTGGTCGTCATGGCACATCGCCGTTCTGATTCTCGCGGTAATCTGGTGGTTCTTCGTGTTCATTGCGCTGGCCTGGTATCGCGTGGGAATCGGTGCCAACCCGTCAGGTCGCCTGCTGTTGCGGGCCGCGGGTCTGCTGACCCTGGTGCCGGCAGGTCTTGCTCTGGTCTGGATGCACACCATCGATCCAATGCTGGTGCTTTACCTGATTATCCTGGTTGCGGCCGCCGACACCGGCGCCTATTTTGCCGGAAAGCGATTCGGGCGCAGCAAGCTTGCACCGGAGATCAGTCCCGGCAAGACACGCGAAGGCCTGTTGGGAGCTCTGTTCACGGTGATTCTGGTCGGTCTGCTGGGTGCCTGGTTGTTCGGTCTAGCGCAAATGGATGCGCTCGTGTTCGGACTTCTGAGCATTGTTGTGGCGCTGGTGTCGGTGGCCGGCGACCTGCAGGAGAGTGTGTTGAAACGCGAGGCCGGTGCGAAGGATAGCGGAACGTTGCTGCCGGGCCACGGGGGAGTCCTGGATCGGATCGACAGCCTGACCGCGGCCGCCCCGGTGTTCCTCTTCGGCCTGCTGTGGACAGCCCTGCTACCGGGTAGCCTGCATTAGGATGGGCCGGGAACGCGTCACCATATTGGGGTCCACTGGCAGTATCGGGGTCAGCACCCTGGACGTTCTGGCGCGCCAGCCGGATCGTTTCGAAGTCTACGCGCTGACTGCGCGAACCAATGTCGAAAAGCTGGCGGAGCAGTGTCTGCTGTACCGCCCGGTGCGGGCGGTCATGTCCGACCCGGAGGCTGGCGCGGCACTCCGCGCCCTACTGGCACGTGCCGGCAGTACGACCGACGTACTGGTCGGCGAGAACGAACTGGTGGCCGTCGCCGAGGCGCCAGAGGTCGACGTGGTCATGGCGGCTATCGTAGGTGCGGCTGGCTTGTTGCCGACTCTGGCGGCGGCCGGCGCGGGCAAGCGTCTGCTGTTGGCGAACAAGGAATCGCTGGTCATGTCCGGCGCGTTGCTGATGGATGCCGTGACCCGAAGCGGAGCGAAATTGTTGCCGGTCGATAGCGAACACAATGCAATCTTCCAGTGCTTGCCCGCGGGTTACGCGTGTGGCGAACCGGTGCATCCGCATGGTGCCGAGCGGATCATGCTGACTGCTTCCGGTGGTCCGTTTCGGGAACGCCCGCTTGACACCTTCGGTGCAATCACCCCGCACGAGGCCTGCGCGCATCCCAACTGGGACATGGGGCGAAAGATCTCGGTGGACTCGGCCACCATGATGAACAAGGGGCTCGAAGTCATCGAGGC
>SLHN01000068.1 GCA_007136145.1 Thioalkalivibrio sp. | reverse complement strand
GTTCATGAGAAAGGGCGCGCTTCTGATAGCGGCAGGCCTACTTTTCACCTGGGGGGGGGCATCCCAGGTTTCGGCCGGCGACGTCGCGGCGGGCGAGCAATTGGCCAATGCGATGTGTGCGGCATGCCACGGTCCCGAAGGTGTAGGTATGGGTCCGAATCCGCCACTCGCGGGCATGTCTGAGGAATACTTTGTCAAGACGATGCACGCGTTCCGCGCGGGCACGCGCGAAAGTGCAACCATGGGCGCGCTGAGCGGGGGCCTGACCGACGCGCAGTTCCAGCAACTGGCGGCCTACTACGGGCAGTTTGAGCCGGTTGCGCACGAATTCCGGATCGATGGCCCGCTGCACCATGTCTCGGCCAGCGTCTGCCAAAGCTGTCACGAGGACATCTACCGCCAATGGTCCGGCTCGATGCACGCGAAGAGCACCGCATTGCGCGATCCAATCCACGAACTCCTGTATCGGCAGGAGGTGGGTGACCCGCGCGCCGAAGGACAGGTCCATCAGCGCTCCGGGCGGTTCCCGGTCTGCCTGAACTGTCATGCGCCAAACGCGGCAAAAGATCAGGTCACCAAGCTCGACGCAAAGGATGCCTACGCCGAGGGTGTGAACTGCGTGGCCTGCCATCAGATTTCGGGCTTCAAGGGTGTGCGCCGCGCGGAAGGTGGCCTGCGCCTGGGTATCATGGCGTACGAGATCTCCCCCGACACCCTGCAAGGGGCCACCGGGTTCCCGTTCGACAAGACTCGCGACCAGCAACCGGGCAACCCGCATCTGCCGACCGGCGAACTGGATACCTTTGGAGTAGTGATCCCGGCCGCGCTGCCATTGGCGGGCAATCCGCGCATGCTGCGCAGTTCCGAACTGTGTCTGGGCTGCCACGACACCCGACCCAATCCTCAGGGAGTGCCGCTTTGCGACACGGGGAACGAGATCCGGGAAAGCGGCACCCAAGTGACCTGCCAATCCTGCCACATGCCGATCGCGGAAGGCTTCGCGAACCATAGCATGGGCGGTGGACACGATCCCGCGATGCTGGCGCGGGCGGTCAATCTGACGGTTGACGTCGAAGCCAACGGCGATGGCGTCCTCGCGCACGTGGTGATGCAGAACCAGCTGCCGCACAAGATGCCCACCGGAGCCCCGTTCCGGAACATCCAGGTGAAGGTCACGGCACTGGATGCTTCGGGTAACGTGCTTTGGACGAACTTCGAGAAGCACGCGCAACAGGAAGACCCAAGGTCGTACCTGTTCTATCAGCTTGCCGACGACGAAGGTAAGCCGTCGATGCCGCCAACCGCAACGCGTGTGGGTACGGACAGCCGTCTGGAACCGCACGAGCGGCGTGTGTTGACCTACGAAATCCCGGGGCAGCCGGCTGTGGTGCGCGCGGAAATGCTTTACAACCTCGTGTTCGAGGGCATGAAGCCCCGAATCATGGAGCTGACCGACGATGCCGATCTGCTGAAACCGCGCCGCATGGCCTTCTACGAGGCCCGGCTCTAGCGCCTTGCTTACCGCCAATAGCCTTGGCGGGCTTGACCGGGTGGCCGACAATGGCCTCCCGGTTTTTTTTTGGCCGGATCAGAACCGCCAACCCCAGTGCAAACCTTGCTCGCGGGTGACGCCGTACCACCTTGGTGGCGGGTACCACGCTGGCCGCCATTGGTGCACAATGCCGAGGCTTTCCAACATTGATTCCGAGCCCAGAGGCAATGTGACTGTTGAATCTTTTGGCCTGGCTGACAGGACACTGAGGGCTGTCGACCTCGCCGCGGAGCGCGGTGAACGGCGGCTGTTCGAACATCTGCACTTCACGCTTTCGCCGGGGCACCTGCTTCAGGTATCCGGGCGCAATGGCAGCGGCAAGACCAGCCTTCTGCGCATCATCAGCGGGTTGTCACGAGCCACCCATGGCGAGGTATTCTGGGGCGAGGAGCGCATCCGCGCGGTAGATGGTGGTACGGGTTCGTGTCTCGGTTACCTCGGCCACCACAATGCACTGAAGGAAGATCTGACGGCTCAGGAGAACATCCTCTTTGCCGTGCGTCTTGGCGGCGGCACCCCGAATGCCGATTCCGCGATTTCCATGCTCGAACGCCTGGGCCTTGCCGGCTACGAGGATCTACCCGCGCGGTTTCTGTCGCAGGGTCAGAAACGGCGTGTCGCCCTGGCTCGCCTGCTCTTGCAGCGCCGCCCGATATGGATACTCGACGAACCCTACGCCGCACTCGATGTTCAGGTGATCGACGTCCTGCGCCACTCGATCGAGACCCATCTCGCCGAGCGTGGCATGATCGTGATCACCACCCATCAAGCCGTCGACATCGACGGCGACTGCCACAACCTGCACCTGGGATGATCTGATGTTCCGATCACTGTTCGCCTTGCTCCGGCGCGACCTGACTCTGGCCCTGCGCCGGCCGCAGGACGCCCTGACGGTGGTCGGGTTTTTCGTCGTGGTCGTATCGCTGTTTCCACTCGGGATCGGACCGGACCCCGAATTCCTGCGCAGCCTCGCGCCCGGAGTACTATGGGTCGCCGCGCTACTGGCGGTGATGCTCTCGCTGGAACGCCTGTTCTCGGACGACTATCGCGATGGAACCCTCGAGCAGATGCTTCTGGTGCCGGAACCCCTGGGCCTTCTGGTACTGACCAAGACTTTCGCCCACTGGCTGATCACAGGCCTACCGTTGGTCCTGATCTCGCCGCTGCTCGCGGTACAATTGAACTTGCGGGTTGACGAGATCGTGATGCTCATGTTCGCGCTGCTGCTCGGAACGCCGATCTTAAGTCTCATCGGTTCGATCGGCGCCGCCCTTACCCTTGGATTGCGCGGCGGAGGTGTCCTGATTGCGCTGCTGATTCTGCCACTCTACGTTCCGCCACTGATCCTTGGCGCCGGGGCGGTGGATGCGGTCATGCACGGGGCCAGTGCCCAGGCACACCTGTCGCTGTTGGGCGCAATGATGGTATTTGCCTTGTTCGCGACGCCGTGGGCCACCGCCGCGGCCGTGCGGATCATGCTCGACTGACGGAGGAAACAACGTGTCGGAAAGAAGTATCCAGTGGTTTCGCTTCACGGCGCCGGCAAATTTCTACGATCTTGCGGGACGATTGATCCCCTGGTTCGCCGCGTTGACCATCGCCTTGTTCGCGGTTGGCCTTTACCTCGGTCTGGTGGTAGCGCCTCCGGATTATCAGCAGGGCGACAGTTACCGAATCATGTACATTCATGTGCCGACAGCCTGGATGGGCATGTTCCTGTATGTGCTGATGGCTGTCTACGCCGCGATTGGACTGATCTGGCGGATCAAGATGGCCGAGATCATGGCCAAGGCGATCGCCCCTACCGGAGCACTGATGACCTTTTTTGCCCTCTGGACCGGCGCGCTCTGGGGCCGTCCGACCTGGGGCGTCTACTGGGTCTGGGACGCCCGGCTCACCTCGATGCTGATCCTGCTGTTCCTGTACCTTGGCTACATGGCGCTGCATGCCGCCATCGACGACCGCCAACGCGCGTCCAACGCCAGCGCGGTACTGGCGATGGTCGGCGTGGTAAACGTCCCGATCATCTACTTTTCCGTGCAATGGTGGAACACTTTGCATCAGGGCGCGTCGATAACGGTGACCGACGCGCCGACGATGGCGACCATCATGTTCGTCACACTGCTGATCATGACCCTGGCGGCATGGATGTACTCGATTGCGGTGGTCCTGGCCAGGGCTCGCATCGAAGTGCTCGAGCGCGAGCGCAAGGCAACGTGGGTCCGGGAACGTCTGGAGACGGAATCATGAGGGAGTTTCTGGCAATGGGCGGTTATGCGCCCTATGTTTGGGGGTCGTATCTGGTAATGGCCGGCCTCCTGGTGGTGGAAATGGTGCAACTACGCTACCGACGCCGAGGTCTCATGGGCTGGCTGAAGCGCATGGCGCGGTTGACGGAACAGGAGGAGAGAAAGTGAAAAAAAGACAAAAGCGACTGCTGCTTGTAGTGGGCGGATTGGCTGGTGTAGCCGTGGTGGCGGGGCTGGTGCTCAATGCCTTCCGAGACAACCTCGTGTTCTTTTATACCCCGTCGGACATCGTCGCTGACATCGTGCCGATGGAGCGCACGTTCCGGATTGGCGGGCTGGTGGAGGACGGCAGCGTACGGAGGGCCGAAGACGGTGTAACCGTGCATTTCCGGGTCACCGATACCGCGGTGGCGGTACCGGTGGTATATCACGGCATCCTTCCCAACCTGTTCCGCGAAGGACAGGGTGTGGTGGCTGTTGGCAGCCTGGAGGACGGCGGAGTATTTCGCGCCAACCAGGTAATGGCTCGCCACGACGAAACCTACATGCCGCCAGAGGCGGCCGAAGCGATCAAGCGAGCCCAGCGTGAGCAGGCGCGGACGGTCAGCCACCCGGAGGGATACTGAGCATGGTTGCCGAACTTGGACTCTTCGCGCTGATCCTGGCGCTGCTGCTGGCGGTTGCGCAGGGGACCCTGCCGCTGATTGGTGCCGCACGCGGTGATGTCGCGCTGATGGCCGTGGGGCGCAGCGCGGCCTACGGCCAATTGTTTTTCATGGCCCTGGCCTACGCGGCGCTGACCTACGCCTTCGTTACCGACGATTTCTCGATTGCGTATGTGGCGAACCACTCCAACACGCTCCTGCCGACCCAGTACAAGGTCTCCGGGGTCTGGGGCGGGCACGAGGGCTCGCTGCTGCTATGGGTGCTGATCCTGAGCTTCTGGAGCGCAGCGGTGGCGACCTTCAGCCGCAGCCTGCCGCGCGAGGTGCTGGCACGGGTACTCGGGGTGATGGGCCTGATCGCGATCGGCTTCATTGGCTTCACCCTGTTCACCTCCAGCCCGTTCGAGCGGCTCCTGCCGGCGGCACTGGAGGGTCGGGACCTGAATCCGATGTTGCAGGATCCCGGCCTGATCATTCATCCGCCGATGTTGTACATGGGCTATGTTGGTTTCTCGGTGGCCTTTGCGTTTGCCATTGCGGCACTGATCGGCGGGCGTCTGGACGCTGCCTGGGCGCGCTGGTCACGGCCGTGGACAGCCGTTGCCTGGGCGTTTCTGACCATCGGTATCGGTCTGGGCAGCTGGTGGGCGTACTACGTTCTCGGCTGGGGCGGCTGGTGGTTCTGGGATCCGGTGGAAAACGCGTCGTTCATGCCCTGGCTGATGGGCACGGCGCTATTGCACTCGCTGGCGGTCACTGAAAAGCGCGGAGGGTTCAAGAACTGGACCGTGATGCTGGCGATCCTGACGTTCTCGCTGGTCCTTCTGGCGGCGTTCCTGGTGCGTTCCGGGGTGCTGACTTCGGTACACGCCTTCGCCGTGGATCCAGACCGCGGGCTGTATCTCCTGGCATTCATGGCCGTGGTGGTCGCTGGCTCGCTCACACTATTCGCCTGGCGTGCCGGCAAGGTTGGCCTGGGCGGCGGTTTCTCGTTCGTGTCGCGGGAATCCGCATTGTTGACCAACAACGTTCTGCTCGCCGTATCGGGTGCCGCGGTCCTGCTGGGAACCTTGTACCCGCTGTTCCTCGACGCATTCGGGCTTGGCAAGATCTCTGTCGGACCACCCTACTTCGAGGCGGTATTCCTGCCACTGATGCTGCCCCTGCTGCTGCTGCTCTGCTTCGGTCCGCGGCTCCGCTGGAAGCAGGACAGCCCCACCGAACAGCTTTGGCGCCTGCGCTGGATCTTCGCGGTGAGCCTTGTCTTTGGCATGATCTGGCCACTGTTCGTCGGCAGTTGGTCCTTCCTCGCGGGGATCGGGGCGTTCCTTGGCCTTTGGATCATCGGCTCCTCGCTGAAGGACCTGGTCGAACGACTGCTGCCACGCGCAGGCAGCCGCCAGACGCTGGGCACCCGGGCCGGTCGACTCGGCCGCAGCTATGTCGGCATGCAGTTAGCGCACATTGGCGTGGCACTTGCGGTGATCGGAATAACCTTCGTGCTCGGCTACGACGATGAGCGCGACGTGCGGATGGCGGTCGGCGAAACGGTCGAGGTCGGCGGTTACGGCTTCCGTCTCGATTCGCTGGAACGTATCCAGGGACCGAACTTCGAGGCGGACCAGGCAACGGTGGCCGTTTACCGCGATGGTCAGCGCATGACCACGCTGCGGCCGCAGATGCGCGAGTACTTCAGCCAGGATCAACCGATGGCCCACACGTCGCTGCACCGCGGCTTCTTCCGCGACCTGTACGTGAACATGGGGGAACCGCTGCCAGGGAACGCATGGGTGATGCGGGTGTACTACAAGCCCTATATGAACTGGGTCTGGGCGGGCGTCATCCTGATGGGTCTGGGTGGATTCCTGGCCGCCACCGATCGTCGCTACCGCGTGCGTGTCCGTCGTGAGGAGGACCTGCCGGATGAGGCGGGAAACCTTGGTGGGACCAGTGGTGTCCAACCGGGCGGCGCGGCGTAGGCCTCTGGCTGAGTTGGTACGCGTATCGCCATGATCGTCTCCTCTCCCGCAAGCGGGAGAGGAGCGTGGCGGGTGCAACCGTTCACTCCACCGGTTCCAGGGATCCGAAACGAGGTTCTGTTCGCGACCCATGCTGTGCCGGCAGTGCATCCGTGTCCTGATGGTTTCCTGGAGGTTCCGAAGCCGATGAAGTTACGTTTCCTGATTCCCCTGTTTGCTTTCTTCGCGCTGGTCGGGGTGCTCTGGGTGGGCCTTAGCCTCGACCCGCGCGCCCTGCCGTCACCTTTGGTCGGCAAGGAAGCCCCTGATTTTGACCTGCCGCAACTGCATCAACCGGATGCACGGTTTGCCCGCGCGGACATGCTCGGCAAGCCCGCGCTGTTCAATGTCTGGGCCTCCTGGTGCGTGACCTGCCGTCAGGAGCACCCGATGCTGTCGTATCTGCGCGATCAAGGTGTTCCGGTATATGGGCTCAACTACAAGGACACGCGCTCCGACGCATTGCGGTTCCTGGCCAGATTCGGAGACCCCTACCAGGCGATCGGCTTCGATGAAGCCGGGATGGTGGGAATTGACTACGGTGTGTACGCGACACCGGAAACCTTCCTGATCGATCGCGACGGCATGATCCGGTTCAAGCACATCGGAATGATCACGCCCGAGATCATCGAAAACAAGATCCTACCTCTCTACCGACAACTGGAGGCCGAATCATGATCCGGCATTCCCCCGCTCTGGCACTGATCCGTGTCGGGGCATTGCTTCTCCTGACCTTCCCTGCCGGCCTGATCGCGGCTCCGACCGCGCCGCCTTCGGAGCCGTTGACCTTCGAGACCGAGGAGCAAGAGGTCCGCTACCAGAAACTGATCCGGGAACTGCGCTGCACCGTCTGCCAGAACCAGAATCTGATCGAATCCAACGCCCCATTGGCCAACGACCTGCGTCGGCAGATTTCCCTGATGATCAAGGATGGGGCCGGCAGCGAGGAGATCGTCGAATACATGGTGGCCCGTTACGGCGATTTCGTCCTGTTCCGTCCCCCGATGAATTCGACTACCTACCTGCTATGGTTCGGGCCGGCCGCAATGCTCCTGATCGGGCTCTCGGCACTGGGGATGATCCTCTACCGGCGACGCAGTCAGGTCGGCGCGGGTGATCTCTCCCAAGAGGAGCAGGAGCGCCTGCGTCGGCTGCTCGGTGACAATGACGGGGGTAAGGCATGACCCTGTTCTGGATTCTGGCGGGTATCCTTCTGGTCCTCGCACTGCTGTTCCTGTTCGTGCCGATGCTGACCAGCCGCGTGCCGCGCGGGGGCAAGGCAGACGCCGATGTCATGGACGCCAAGGTGGCGGTCTACCGCAGCCAACTTGCGGATCTCGAAGCCGACCGTGACGCAGGAACGATTTCGGAGGAGCAGTTCAGGACGGCGCAGGTCGACCTTCAGCGCAGTCTCCTCGAGGCGAGCGAAGGGATCTCCGCCGATCCCGGCAGACCGGGCGGGCGTTCCTGGCGCTGGCCTGCGGTGGTGACCAGCATCGTCCTGGTCCCGGTTCTCGCGGTAATGATCTATCAGGGCTACGGTGCAGGTGAGGCCGGCCTGGATCCACAGCGGCCTTCGCAACCCGCCACCGCTGGCGGGATGGACGTGAATATGGAAGCGGCCGTGAATGCACTCGCCACCCGTCTCGAAAACAATCCGGACGATCCGGATGGTTGGGCGCTACTCGGCCGCTCCCTCCTCTTTCTCGACCAGCCGCGGGCCGCCGCCGGCGCCTACGCCCAAGCCATCCGCCACGGCGGCGGCCGAGATCCGGACATTCTCGTGAGCTATGCCGATTTGCTGGGCAGCCTCGATGGCGGGGATCTGAATGCCCGTGCACTTCCCTTCGTCACCCAGGCACTGGAAATCGAACCCGACCACACCAATGCACTCTGGTTGGCTGGACTGGCGGCCTTCCGTGCCTCGGATTATGAAAAGACGAAGGATTACTGGGAGCGCCTCGAATCGCAACTGACACCCGGTAGCGAAGAAGCCCGGATGATCCGCAGCAACCTCGGAGAGGTGCGTTCCAGGCTGGACAACTCGGACAACCATGTCCCCGCGGCGCCATCGGAATAGCCTCTCTGGAGTGCGGGAGCTTGCTCCCGCTGTGCCCGGTGCCGGTCCCGATCCTCTGGATGCCAGGTGACTACGTCTGGGGTACCACCACCACTGGACACTTCGCGTGATGCAGTACCTGCTGACTTACTGAACCCAACAGGAGTCCCTGAAAGCCACCGCGTCCACGTGATCCCACGACAAGCATATCGGCGTCGCTCGCCGCATCCAGCAGCGCCTTCGTCGGTCCATGACCCTCGCCGATCAGTACCTCCTGATCTACACTCTCGCCTCCGCCGGCCTTGGTCACCGAGTCCGCGAGGAGCCGCGTGCCTTCCCGAAGCAATTCGTCCGCCGAGGGAATGATCAGTGAAGCCCATTCGGGCTCGGTATAGATCCTGTCCACGACAAAACAGGCCCGTACCTTGGTTCTTCGCAGCTTCGCCTCCTCCATTGCCCATTTGAGTGCCTGGACCGATCCGCTCGAACCATCAATCCCAACAACAATACCACCCATGATCAACCTCCTCTGTGTGCCTCGTTCCCAAATGAGAATTCCTGCTCATTACCCGGCCAGACTGCTTGGCGGCAGCTCCGCCGCGGATTTGATCGATACCCCCTACTAATGTAGTTCAACTGGCAGGCCAACGTATCTTCGGGAAACAGGCCCGCAGGGAAAAAACCGTTGACGAGATGCCAAGGCGAGACGATCCCATGGCCTCAGGGCAGGTGGAGGGTGGCGACCTCCCCGAAAACGACCCGTAGGTCGTCGAGACCAGGGGGCTGTACTTCCCATGGCAGCGCAAACACGCCCATGCACGTAATCCGCAACACATGGGGCTGATCCTCACTTTCCAGCCAGAGATGGTAACCGCGCCACATGCCCATCATCCCGTTATCATCAAGGCCACCCACCCGAAGTCCACCGCCAGCTCCGACTGCCGCGAGTCGAGTCTCTGGCTGCAACCGCTCGACCCGCTCCTCCATCTGTTGCACCCGCCGGATCACAAACGTTCCAGGCGTCACCGTCTGGCTGCGCTCCCGGTCCAGAGTCCGGACCTCCAGGTTACAACCAGGCGCATACCAGTCATGCCCCGCCGTGACCCGGCCGCGCTGGAGCCAGATCCTTGAAGTGCCGGGCCGGATCTCCAACGACTGATGAAGCTCGATGACCGAACCCTCAGGAATCACGAAGAACGGCGAGGCAGGGTTCCTGGTGGCCTCGAGTGCAGAGCAACCCGACAGGATTGATGCCAGAAGAACCGCAAGCAACCTGATCATGGTTCGTTTCTCCATGCCAGTGCGAAGCCATTGAAAGACCGTATTCGCTTGATCATCCGATCATCCAACCTAGCAGCCCAAGTCCGACAGGCTGCAGGCGGCCTGCGCGGTTTCTCGCCTGTGTATGGGGGGCTGTAGCTTGCCTCCGCCATTCGGCGCTGGCGACGACCCAGCTCCACTTTCAGGGTGGCAGGCATCACCATGAAAGTTGGTGTGAAACAACCCGCGCGGGGTGCCGTGAGGCGCAGCCGAACCGCACCGATACCACGCCGACCCTGACCCCCAGGCCCCGGGGCCTCGAGCGGGGCGATTCGCCGCGCTCACTGGCACCCTACACCTTCCATGATTCCGGGGCCGCATTCCCGAGGGAATGAAAAGCAGGCCGCGCAATCCGTCACGCCGGTGGCGTTATCAATGACGAAGACATAAGCTTTGCCCGGAAGACACCATGACCCAGACTTTGACCAGCAACTATCTCGACCTGTTCCTGCGCGGCGTTCCGCTGCTGGACGTGCGCGCACCCGTGGAGTTTGCCCAGGGCGCGTTTCCGAATGCCCACAACCTGCCTTTGCTGACCGATACCGAGCGCCACGAGGTCGGCCTTCGATACAATGAACAGGGGCAGCCAGCCGCGATCGCGCTGGGGCACGCGCTGGTTGGCGGCAAGACGCGCGAGGCCCGTCTGCAAGGCTGGCTGCGCTGGTGTGAACAGCATCCCGGCGGCCAGCTCTACTGTTTCCGTGGCGGCATGCGCTCGGGCACCGTGCAGCAGTGGCTGGCGGAGGCTGGGCACCCGATTCCCCGAATCCGGGGTGGCTACAAGGCGATGCGGCGTTTTCTTCTCGAAAGCCTGGAGGAGACCTCCACGGCGTTGCCGCTGTTGCTGCTTTCAGGCCGCAGTGGCACCGGCAAGACCCGCGTGATCGAGGCGATCGAGCACGCCGTGGATCTCGAAGGCCTGGCTCACCACCGGGGTTCGGCATTCGGGCGTCGCCCCGGTGGGCAGCCCAGCCAGCCCGATTTCGAAAACCGGCTGGCGATCGCCCTGCTGCGTCTGCGGGCCCAACAGGCGACCCATGGACCCCGCCCAGTGGTCGTGGAGGATGAAAGCAAGCTGGTCGGGCATCGGCTGATCCTGCCCTCGCTGCACCTACGAATGAAAGCCTCACCCCGCGTGTTCATCGAGGAGCCGCTGGAGAGCCGCGTACAGGTGACATTGGAGGACTACGTATGCGCACCCCTCGCCGAGTACGCGCAGTGCCACGGCGAGGCCGAAGCGTTGGGCCGGCTCGGCGCCGAACTCCTGGCGTCACTGGATCGCATACACAACCGCCTCGGGGGCACTCGATATCGAGAACTGCGCCAGGCCCTGGAATCCGCTTTGGACCAGCAGGCCCTCAGCGGCACAGTCGAGAACCACAGGGGCTGGATCCGCGCGCTGCTGGCGGAGTACTACGATCCGCTGTACGACCATGCACTGAAGCGTCAGGGCGATATCGGCGCCCCGCTGTTCGTCGGCAACCGCGCCGAGGTCACGGCCTTCCTGCGGGACGCCGTGCGCCGGCCCGTGGCACTGGATCACTGAGCAGGTGCGGCGCTCCTTCCTGCTGACTGCCGTCTTTCTGCTGCTTGGCTACGGTTTCTGGCTCAGCCCCGATCTCAAGGAAATCGCCGCCGGGATCGCCCTGTTCCTGTTCGGCATGATTTCGCTGGAGACCGGCTTCAAGGCCTTCACCGGAGGTGCACTGGAAGCCGTGCTTCGCCGATCCACGGATCGACTCTGGAAAAGCATCGTCTTCGGTATCGGCAGCACCACGCTGATGCAGTCAAGTACGCTGGTGTCGCTGATCACCATCTCCTTCGTCAGTGCGGAAATGATCTCGCTGGCGGCGGGAATCGGAATCATCATGGGCGCGAATCTCGGCACCACCACGGGTGCCTGGCTGATCGCCGGCCTCGGGTTACGGGTCGACATCGCGGCCTACGCGATGCCCATGCTCGTCTTTGGGGTCATTCTGCTACTCAACAAGGGGCGGGAACTCAAGGGTATCGGATATCTGCTCCTCGGCATCGGCTTCCTGTTCCTCGGTATCGCCTATATGAAGGAGGGGTTCGACGCCCTGCAGGAAGGACTGGATCTCTCGGCCTATGCAGTACCCGGGCTGGCTGGGCTGCTGCTGTTTACCGCAATCGGCATGGCGGTCACCATCGTGATGCAGTCCAGCCATGCGACGCTGCTCGTCATCATCACCGCGCTGGCAACCGGGCAGGTCACCTACGACAACGCCCTTGCACTTGCGATCGGGGCCAACCTGGGCAGCGCGTTCACCACCGCTCTCGGCGGTCTGACCGCCAACCTGGGAGGCAAACGCCTTGCGCTTGCCCATGTGCTGTTCAACGTGATGACCGCGACTGTCGCGATCGCCCTGATCGACCAGATGGGCTGGGCCGTCGACAGGATCAGCGACCTGATCGGCATCGCCGAGGACGACTTCCTGCTGAAACTGGCGCTGTTCCACACGCTATTCAATCTGCTTGGGGTGGTCCTCCTACTGCCGTTCGTCAACCGGCTCCAGGATGTCCTGATCCGCTACGTGCGTTTCGTTCCCCCGCCGGCCGAACAGCCAAGGTTCCTGTATCCGGAAGCGCTGAAAACCCCGGCGACGGCGGTGACCGCGGTCCACAATGAAGTTACACACTTGTACGACAACGCCCATGGTCTGATCTCGCATGGTCTGAGCCTTCGCCGCGCGGTAATCGACTCGGATGCCTCGTTATCCGACGCGGTCCGCGGCACCAGGCGCATCATGCCGCTGGACGTCGACGATGTGTACGAGAAGAAGATCAAGAGCCTGCACAGCGCCATCGTGGCCTTTATCGGCGACGTTCAGATCAGCGAGATCGAACAGCGTTGGACGGACCGTCTGTACGCCCTGCAGCAGGCAAGTCGTGAGATCGTCGAGGCAGTGAAAGCGATGAAGCACCTGCACAAGAACCTGTCACGGCACGGCGTCTCGCCCCAAGCCCCTGTGCGGGAACATTACGACGCGCTCCGCCTCCAGATCGCGAAACTGCTTCGGGATATCCGCCGTTTGCGTACCGAGGAACCGGGGGCGATCACGAGCCTCGAGTTCGACTCCCTGAAACTTGCCGTTGGGAAGTCCAGCCGCATGCGCCT
>SLHN01000064.1 GCA_007136145.1 Thioalkalivibrio sp. | reverse complement strand
GCCTCGATTGCGCCACGGTCCAAGTCGCGGTCAGGGACGTCGGCCGATATGACCCAGAGCACAAGATCGCTGTTCCACGCGTGTTTGGTGAGGCGTTCAAAGTCTTCCGGGGTGCTCAGGCCGGGTGTATCGACAAGCAGCCCTTCGGGCCGATCATCGCGCTGCAGCGGGTAACTGCTGTCGCGGGTGGTCAGGCGCGATGGCGCAACACCGGCCACCGGCTCGCCGAGCAAGGCATTGACCAGACTCGATTTCCCGGCGTTGACGCGTCCGGCGATCAGAATCCGCAAGGGTCCCGGCAGAACCGAATCGCCTTGTTCCCGCGCGGCCAGTTCTCGAAGCTCCTCGGTGTTTACGCGTAGCCGGCCCGAATACAGTTCAATGGCGGCACGGCCGACTTCCTCGACCCAGATCCGGGCGCCCTGCGTGCGCAGGTAATCACCCGCCTCGCTGAGGGTGGCGCCGACGATCCGCTGCCGCGCTTCGGCGAGCAGGGCGGCCATGGGGTTGGTCATCCGGGTAACACGCCAGACGTTATGGAGATGCCGGAACACTTTCGCGCCGGTTTCGGCCATGGGCTTGTATTCCCAGATTCGCAGCAGATGGCCTGCTTCGACCAGATGCACTGCCGGCACGTGATCCAGCAACACCACGCGCAGACGAATGCTTACGCGTTCCGTGAGCAACAGCAATTCCGGAACGGTGAAGCTCCAGATGGGATCCCGGTCCTCCGGATGGTAATGTCTGGCGACTCGCTCTATGGTCTGGCGGGCGGTAGCGAGCAGACGGTCGCGGTCGGTAATGATATCGCGGTCCACCGATGCGGCAACCGACTGCACCTCCTTCCAGGCATCGAGATCCCGCGGTGACCAGTCTTCGCCAGGCTGGGAAACCGCTGCCTCCGCGTCCGGACGCGACTTGTTATGGTCCTTGCCTGTGCGCTTGAGCCAGAAAGCGGGCAGATAGCCCAAGAGCGCCAGGGCCGCCGCCGCCAGCATCCACCAAAGCAGCCAGCCCTCCTGCCACAACCAGATCAGACCCAGCGGCAGTAGCAGCAGAAAGGGGAGCGCCAGTAAGGACGCACTCAGCAACATCGTCCACCAGCGCCGCAACAGATCGGGCAACCCGCTGGCTCTCACGGGAATGTCAGGCATGGATGCGCACCCGGTCAGGGAGTGATATGCACGTACCCCTGCCCGACGAGGTCGATGATTCGCACCGCGCCCGATGCGGTGGCGTTGGCCTCGGAGACGAGGTGCATGGGTTGGCCCTCGCGCTGTTCAGTGCTGTCGACGGTAATCTGGCAGTAGCTGAAGCGTACTCCTTTTGTCTCGGCGAGTTCGGTGATCCGGTCAGCGAAGCGGGTGGGCCTCCGTAACAGGGTGAGCCCCGGTCCGAAGGCGATGATCTCGACCTCGACGTTGCCAACCCCGTAGTGGTTGACCAGATTATTGGCCACGCTGAGTACCATCGTCTGGCGGACCGGATCATGATCGCTGATCTGCAGCGCAACCCTGGTCACTGCGTGAGTATCCTCGGCCGAGGCAAAGGCGAATGGGATGGCGGCCAGCAGCAGGGCGAAAAAGAAGGGCGCTAATCGGTTGGGCATCTCGGATCCTCTTGCATGCTTCACCGGAATGGTACGCCAGCACCGACTCGGCTGGATATCATCCGCCGAGGATCATCACCAGTTTGAACAGTCCCGCGGCCAGAAGGGCCGTGGCCGGAACCGTGATGATCCATGCCGCAACGATGCGGAATACGAGTGAACGCTTGACCAGTTGTTTCTTGTAGGCCTTCTGCATCGCCTTGCGTTCCTTTTTCGCAAACAGGGTCGCTTCGGGCGATTCCCTGGAACGGGATTTCATCTCCTGGAGCATCTGCTGTTTTTCGGTAACGGGCGCATCCTCGAAACGGCGCAGATACGCCTCGACCTTCGCCCTTTCCTCACCCTCATGTCCGGCGATGATGGTTTGCTCCATTTTCGCGTAGTTCATTTTCAGGTACTCGCGCAGGAACCCGACACCGAACAGTGCACCGATCGTGACGTGGGTGGTGGATACCGGCATACCCAATTGGGCGGCGACGATAACCGTAATGGCCGCTGCCAAGGCAATCGAGAACGCCCGCATTCGGTCGATTTCGGTAATCTCGCGGCCAACGGTCTTGATCAACTTGGACCCGTACAGCGCCAGCCCGGCGGCCAGGCCCAGCGCTCCGAGAACGAGAATCCACATGGGTGTTGCCGCGCGGCTTGCAATATCACCGCTTTGGATGGCCTCGTAGATTGCCGCCAGTGGTCCTACTGCGTTGGCCACATCGTTCGCGCCGTGTGCAAAGCTCAGCAGGGCCGCGGCAAACACCAGCGGTAGCGTGAATAATTGATTCACCCCCTCCTTGCTGTTTTCCAGGTGCTGCGCATGGCGCTGGATCACCCCACGCAGCAGGGCAAAGACGAGGATTCCGAAGCCGAGTCCCACCGGTGCAGCGCGATCGACCGGGAGCCGGTAGATGTCGCCCAGCCCCTTGATCAGCATGAACGTGGCAAATGCCCAGGCCATGATGGCCACGAGCCAGGGGACCACCCTGCCTGCCGCCTCGTGCATCTCCTTGCGGTAGGTTATGTTTCTTTTGATGACGTACAGAAAGAAGGCCGCGATCAGGCCGCCCATCAGAGGGGAAATCACCCAGCTTGCGACAATCTGGCCGATGGTGCCCCAGTTGACCAGGCTCCACCCTCCGGCGGCGATACCCGCGCCCATGACGGCCCCGATGATAGAGTGCGTGGTCGAGACCGGTGCGCCGAGTGCGGTGGCGAGGTTGAGCCACAGGGCGCCGGCGAGCAGCGCGCAGAACATCAGCCACGCGAAATCCGATGCCCGGGCAATGCCATCCGGATCAATGATGCCGCCCTTGATGGTCCCGACTACATTGCCGCCCGCGACAATCGCACCCATGGCTTCGAAGACCGCGGCGATAGCGATCGCCCCGCCCAGGGTGATGGCACCGGAACCGACGGCCGGGCCCAGATTGTTGGCGACATCGTTGGCACCGATGTTCATTGCCATGTAGGCGCCGACGATCGCTGACGAGACCAGCAGCAGGAGTCCCTGAGGGGATAGTGCGGGAATGCCTCGGGTCTGCAGCAGTGCATAGATGAACACGCCGATCATGAATACCAGGCCGGCGGTCAAGCGCAGGTATTCCGGGCTCCATATCAGCTTGCCCCTGCTGCCCTTCGGGATCTCGGTGCCAAAGGCCATGCGTCGCCTTGTTACAAATTTATGACAGGCGCAATCGTACCTGTTGCCGAGCACGATTGTCAGGCCTTCCAAGGGGACTTTTTCTGTCGATCCCGAACAGCACCCAGGCCAGCGGTCCGGGTGGCGGCGTAGGTGGCCAGCCCTCCGGCCGATGGTTCCCCGGAATCAGCAGCCACGCATTCCGGTGGAGACGGGTGCTGCTCAGTCCGGAATCATCCGGATGTACCCGGTTGGGCATTCGTGCGCACAGATGCCGCAACCCTTGCAGTAGCCGTAGTCGAAGACATAGTTGCTGCCGTCGGTGGCGACCTCGTGTGTTTTCAGCACGGACTGATCAGGGCACAGTGTCCAGCAATTGTCGCAAGCCAGGCAGTCACCGCAGGACAGACAGCGGTGAGCCTCGTGACGCACCGCGCGCCCGTCAAGGCCGCCCTCGATCTCCTCGTTCCCGAGGCGCTGCGCCACCGGCAGGATTGGCTCGTGAGCGGCGGGAGCCGATTCGAAATAATGGATGTTCAACTTGCCGTAAGGGATCGGCTCGGGTGGCGCACCGGGCTCGAGTACCTTGCCGGCCAGTCGACGGAGCATCCCCAGGGCCGCGCGGCGACCGTCACCGACCGCCTCGCTTACGGTACCGTGATCGCCGCGGGCATCGCCGCCGCTGAAGATTCCGGGGTGTTTCCGGAGTTCACCCCACCATGGCTCCACCCGCATCTGACCGCGTTCGACGAGCGACTCGAAGCCGAGAGCGTCGACATCCTGCCCGATCGCGGGAATCACGTGTTCGACGTGCAGCACGGCCTCGGTACCCTCGAAGGCAACCCGGTGCAGCCGACCGTCGGCATCGGCCAGCTTTTTCATGTGCACCAGTTCCATCCCGACCACGCGTTCGCCACGCAGAATCAGTCGGCGGACGCCGCGATGTTCGTGGATGGTAACTCCTTCCTCGATTGCCTGGGAGACCTCGCGGTACGTGGCGCGCATCGCATCATCGGCGGGCACGCCGGGGGCGGGAATTCGCTGGTGGCTGATCAGATGAACCTGTTCCACTCCCTGTCGACGAAGTACGCGTGCAAGGTCGACCGCGGTATTGCCGCCACCCACGATGGCGACGGATTTGGGCTGCTGGGGAATGGTCCCTTCAGCCACCCAGGTTTCGAGCAACTGCAGTCCGGTGTGGAGGTCTCCGGGGACCGCGAAGTCGGCACTCCACTCGCGGCCCTTGCGTCGGCCGGGACCCAGGAACAGGCCGTCGTGTTCCGACTGCAGTTCCTCCAGCGAGACATCACGCCCGAGACGCGTGGCCGACCGAAAGTCGATTCCGGGAAGTGCCAGGATGCGCTCGAGCTCCTGGTCCAGAATCGAGGTTGGCAGACGGTAGTGTGGGATTGCGGTCCGCATCGTACCTCCGGCCACGGGCATGGCCTCGATCAGGGTGACCCGACAGCCCTCGCGCAGCAGGTGATAGGCGGCAGCCAGCCCGGCGGGGCCGGAACCGACGACGGCCATCCGTGGCGCGTTCGAACCCGGGGGGGAAACCGGGTAGTCCCAGTGCTCGCGCAGGGCCTCGTCACCCAGGAAACGCTCGACGCCGTGGATGGTGATGGTCTCGTCGTAGTGCCCGCGGTTGCACGCTGACTCACAGGGATGGTGGCAGACGCGGCCGGTGATGGCCGGCATCGGGTTCGCCGCGACGATGGTTTCCCAGGCACCGCGCAGATCACCGTTTTCCACTTTGGCCAGGTATGCCTGGGCATCCTCGCCTGCGGGACAGGCCGCGTGGCAGGGTGCGGCCTGACGGTCGTGCACCGGGCGTTCGACCCGCCAGGTGCCGGTCTTGAAGTCCAGGGAGGTGCCGGGTCGGGCGTAGGCGCCGGGTGGGATTTCGATCATGTTCTTCTCGCTTGCATCGGTTGCTGTGCGGAATGTCGGTGGGGCCGATTCTGCGGCAGGCGTTCCGGTCAGGCCCAGCGGTCGCCGCCGCGGTGGACTGTGTCGGCACCCTCGGTATCGTATTTTTCGATCCCGACGCCGCGCAGTTCGAAGCGTTCGATGTTGCGGTTGGCGATTGCCTGCAGGTGTTCCAGTTCCTTGCGCGCGCGATAGGCGTCGGCGAACAGGTGCCGGAAGCGGTTCTGCAGTTTCAGGTACTCGGAAACGGGTTTCGGGTCGCGGATCGGCAAGGTACCGATCAGCTCGCCGCGCTCCATCTCGATGATCGGAAAAAGCCCGGTCTGCACGGCCAGTCGTGCGACCTCGATGGTCAGCGACCCGTCGTGGCCCCAGCCAAGCGGACAGGGCGAATGGATCTGCAGGAAGCTCGCGCCTTCCGTGTCCATGGCACGGCGCACCTTGTTGCGCAGGTCCGAGGGGTAGGCGACCGACGCGGTCGCGGCGTAGGGAATATGGTGCGCGGCGATGATGGAAAGGATGTCCTTTTTCATGTGCCGTTTGCCCATACGTACGGCGCCTGGTGGCGAAGTGGTCGTCATCGCCGCATGCGGTGTTGAACCGGAGCGCTGTACGCCGGTATTCATGTAGGCCTCGTTATCGAAGCAGATGAAGAGCACGTTGTGTCCGCGCTCCATCATCCCGGACAGGGCCTGGAACCCGATGTCGAAGGTTCCGCCATCGCCCGCGAAGGCCAGCACCTGGGTGGCGCGCCCCTGTTGTTTCAGCGCGGCCTCCATGCCTGCGGCAACGGCGGCCACGTTGCCGAACACGGAGTGGATCCAGGGCAGGCGCCAGGCGGATTGCGGCCACGGGGTGGTGAAAACCTCAAGACAGCCGGTGGCGTTTGCGATCACGACATCGGGTCCCGCGGCTTCCGTGGCCAGCCGCGCGGCCAGAGCTTCGCCACAACCCTGACAGGCGCGGTGGCCGGATTCCAATCCGCGGAAGCGGGGCTGCCGGGCGCGCAGGGCGTCCAGGGATTGCAGTGGCTGTTCGTTCATGGCCATTCCTCGATTGACGGCGGACCTCAGCGGTCCGCTTCCGGCAGCAGGCTGGGGTCGGCGTCGATGATCGCGAAGCCCTCGGGCCGGGCTTCGTTCAGCACGGCGTCGACCAGCCGTTGGTACAGATCCAGGGAGAGATCGCGACCTCCGAGCCCCGCGGCAAAATTGTGCACCCGTGGCGGCGCTTCCATGCCGATAACTGCCGTCTGCACCTCGGGCCCGACAATGCCCCCGGCACCGGGCGACAATGCACGTTCCAGCACGATCAGGGTATCGAGACCCGCGCAGGCCTCCCGCAGCGCCCGTGCCGGGAAGGGCCGGTAACTGCGCAACTTGATGAAGCGTGCACGTGGTAGAGAGGGATCGTTGTCCATTGCGTCCTCGAGGGTGCCGAGGACCGAACCGAGGGTCAGGATACCGAGCCGCGCCTGTGGATCGCCACGAACTTCCAGCAATCCGCCGCAGTGCCGACCGACAACAGCGGCCCAGTCGCTGTCAGCCTGCTCGATCTCGGTCTGGGCGCGCATCAGGGCCTGGTGGTGCGCGTGCCGGACCTCGCTGAAATGCTCCGGCGCCACCAGGGTACCCAGGCTACGGGGATCGGCCGGGTCCAGGCCGTGCCGGAAGCGGTATGCGGGCAGGAATCCATCCACCTGTTCGGCACTCGGGAGGTCCAGTGGTTCGAGCGTGTGGGTCAGGGTAAAGCCGTCCACGCAGACCATCACCGGCAGCTCGCAGCGTTCGGCGATGCGGAACGCTTGCACCGTGGTGTCGATCGCTTCCTGGTTGGTCGCGCAGTAGAGCTGGATCCAGCCAGCATCGCGAACCGCCATCGAGTCCTGCTGATCGTTCCAGATATTCAGCGGCCCGGACAATGCCCGGTTGGCGCAGGTCATCACCAGCGGAATCCGCAGTCCGGCGATATCAAAGAGCACCTCCGCCATCAGCAGGATGCCCTGTGAGGCACTGGCGGTGTAGGCGCGGGAGCCGGCGACGGCGGCACCCAGCGCCACCGACGCGGCGGAGTGTTCGCTCTCGACGCTGACCATTTCGCAGTCCAGAGCGCCGTCCGCGACCAGCTTGGCAATGCCTTCGACGATGTGGGTCTGGGGGGTGATGGGGTAGGCCGCGACCACCTGTGGACGGCAGAGGGCAATCGTTCGTGCAAGGGCCTGGGAACCTTCAAGCGCCAACGCCATGAGCAACCTCCCGCCAGCGACCGGCTTCGATGGTCGCTGCAGCCGCCTCGACCAGTTTCCGATTCTTCTCGAGCACCGGCCCCTTGAATCGTTCGGCGAGGGCATCAACCAGTGCCGAGAGGGGCATCAGTTCGGTAAGCGTGATGAAGGCGGCAAGCAACGCGGTGTTGGGAACCGGACGCCCGATGTGTTCCATGGCGAGGCGTGTGGCCGGCATGGTGATGATCTCGTTGTCGCCGGAATCATCGATTACAGTTTCGGCTCCGTCGACCAGTATCGTGCCGTGGCTCCGCAGGCCGGCGAGGGTACCCGCGACGTCCATCAACGCGGGATCCTGGACGATCAGGAACGAAGGCTCGCGTACCTGGCAGCGCCGCCGGATGGGCTGTTCGTCGATGCGCACGAAGGCGGCAACGGGAGCACCCCGGCGCTCCGCGCCGAAGGCGGGAAAAGCCTGCGCATAGCGGCCGCCGTCGATTGCGGCGGCGGCGAGCAGGTAGGCCGCCACCACGTTGCCCTGCCCTCCGCGGCCGTGAATCCGGATTTCAAGCATGAGTGAAGTTCATCCCTCTTGGGTTGCGTTGCGCCATGGGAATGCATGGAGCCGGAGAGGTTTCCATGCGCCAATGACGGTAACCCCTGAGATTAGCAGACCGGTGGGCGTATTGTGTCGACGGGTTCGATATTGCCCCGACGCAAAAAATCGAACAAGGCTTCACTTCGTTTTTCAGGCGGCTATGATTGGGAAATGGTCGAGAAGAAAATTTTTTCGGGGGAGATGATCAACGCCTCCGCGAGCGAATATTGTGCGTCAGTGGGCACTCGGCTGAGCGATTACGAACTCAGGGGGGTGTTCATGAAGGGGGGGTACAGCGGAAGCACCATCTTCGAGAGCTTCCGGCGGGATGTTCCGCCCGAGGCCGAGGTAGTGACCGATGTGCGGTACTTGGGTACGGTCACTGGAGAGAGCTTCTTCTACGCGGCTCGGCGCCTCGAGGTGATGATTGGTACGGCGCTGATCCGAAAGAAAACCTGAAGTCCTGTAGGGTGCCGCTGAACGTGGGCGAATTGCACCGTTCGCGGCTGCGAGGCTGGGGTGGCGCCAGCATGGTGGCGGTGGCATGCGGTCAAGCCCCGCGGGATTCCGCGCTGGACGATTCCGTGTCCACGGGTTGCGCCACAATCATGGTCCTTCTCTTTCAGGGGCTCCACTGCAGAGGCGAAGCTGATGTCAGCCAGGATGTCCGATGTGCTTGCGATGCTCGAGAGGCTGGTGGCTTTTGACACCATCTCGCGCAACTCGAACCTCGATCTGATCGACTTCGTGAAGGGTTGGCTTGCCCGACACGGCGTCGAGTCGCTCTTGGTGCAGAGTGACGACGGCACCAAGGCGAACCTGTTGGCAACCGTCGGCCCGGCGGTGCCGGGCGGAGTTGTGCTGTCGGGCCACACCGACGTGGTACCCGTGGAGGGACAACCATGGACCAGCGATCCATTCCGCGTCGTCGAGCGCTCTGGTCGCCTGTATGGGCGCGGCACCTGCGACATGAAGGCCTTCCTGGCCATTGCTCTGGCGCTCGTCCCCGAAATGCGGGGCCTGAAGCGACCGATTCACCTGGCCCTGAGTTATGACGAGGAAATCGGTTGCCGGGGAGCGCCACGGCTGATCGAGGCGATGCTTGGACAATTGCCGCGACCCGCGGCCGTGATCGTCGGCGAGCCCACGGAAATGCGGGTAATCAGTGCGCACAAGGGCATTGCCGTGCTGCGGACCGTGGTCACTGGACACGAGGCGCATTCCAGCCAGACTCACCGGGGCGTCAGCGCGGTCACCACGGCTGCGCGCCTGATCACCCATCTCGATGATCTCGCCCGCCAGCGTGCCCAGGACGGGCCGTTCTCGGACGGTTTCGAACCACCGTACACGACTATCCATGTAGGCACAGTGCACGGAGGTACTGCCGTCAACATCATTTCCCGTGAATGCAGCTTTCAGTGGGATGTCCGCTCCATTTCCGAAGATGGTCCCGAAGCCATCCTCGAGGGTTTTCGGGAGTACTGCCGGACAGTCGTCGAGCCGCCGATGCGCCGTATCGGGCCGGGCAGTGGCGTCACTACGGAACTTCTGGTCGAGGCGCCGGCCCTGGCGCATGAAGACCACAATCCGGCGATCGAATTGGCGTGCCGATTGGCCGCGGTGGATACTACGGGTCGGGTTCCCTTCGCGGCCGAGGCGGGCCTGTTCCAGCGTGCCGGTCTGCCGAGCGTGATCTGCGGTCCCGGGTCGATCGACCAGGCGCATCAGCCGGATGAGTTCATCACCCTGGAACAGGTACGGGCCGGGCTGGGTTTCCAACGCAGGTTGATCGACGCCTTGTCCTGACTCCTGCGGCGTATCCTCCGATGACAGGTGCCGGTGCCGATGCCAGATCCGAGCGACAGTGATCCCGATAACTTTACCCGCCGCATTCCCGACGGTGACGACCGCAGGCGCCTGATCTGTGATTCCTGCGGCTTCATTCATTACGAAAACCCCCAGATCGTCGTTGGTAGTGTCGCCACCTGGGGTGACCGCATTCTCCTCTGCAGACGGGCCATTCCGCCACGCAAGGGTTACTGGACGCTTCCCGCGGGGTATCTCGAACTGGGCGAGAGCGCCGAGGCGGGCGCCTTGCGCGAAGCCTGGGAGGAAGCGCGTGCGGATCTGGAAATCGATCAATTACTGGCCGTGTACTCGATCAAGCGCATCAGTCAGGTACAGCTGATTTATCGCGCCCGCTTGAAGAGCCCCGAGGTCGAGGCGGGTCCCGAGTCGCTGGAAGTGGGCTTGTTCCGGTTCGATGAGGTTCCCACCGACGAGATTGCCTTTCCCTCCGTGCATTGGGCGTTGCGCCATTACCGAGAAACGATGGACCTCACGGTTTTTGCTCCATGTACGGAACCGTTGGACCTGGCTCAACCCGTTGCGGCGCAACACAAGTCGGCCAGCGACTGAGAGGCTGCGTGCCACGATCGCATTGGCAAAAACGACCGACTGCCGGTCTGTTTCAGCCGGCGGCCCATGGCAGGCGCTCAAGCGGATGGGTAAATCTACCTAGGTGATCGCCTGTCTTACGGATAGGATCAGCGTCGACTAGCTTCCATGGTCAGGGACTTCGAGGATGCGCCGCGAAGAGCGTACTGGCCGGATCCCAACGGTTTCCGAAGGAGGCAGAGTCGGTGGAACATTTCGAAGAAGAATGCATCTGGGTCCGTACCGATGTATGGCTGGATACCGGCGATGGTGATCCAGTACAGGTGCAGACGCGCAAGCTGTGCCGCAGCGGCGCGTTTCTCGAATACTCCGGCCCGCTTTCCGGCCGATCGGTGGAAATCGTGTTCCCGGAGCCGGGAACACGCGGCGGTGGGCGCCATGTTTATGGTGAGGTCGCGGGGCGGTGGCCCGATGGTATCTGGGTACGTTTCAACCAGGACCTTCGTTCGTCGTCGGAGCTGCTGATGCGCAACGGCTTGTCGTATGGCAACACCAGGGCGCCCACGCCAATGCAGCCCTTCTGACGCGGTCGATGTAAGGTTTCGTTCCGCGGCCCGGCATCCGTTTCAGGGTCCGGGGGCCACCGGTGCATATGAATGGTTTCGCGCACCGGTAGCGGCGGGATAACTACCTGGACAGAGCGTTGGTCTTCCCGCGTGATTCGTTATGCGTGCCCACTTCCTGCATGGACGGACGCGGGGCACCCCTGATGATGAAAGGGTGCCCATGATCGCAGCGAATTGCACCGTTCGAGGCCCGGAGGCCGGCCGGCGTGGTATCGGTGCGGCTCGGCTTCGCCTCACGGCACCCTACGCAACTTCTTTCACGCTAATGTTCGTCTCGATTCCGCGGTTGATTCTGGGTTGCATCGGTATTCGGGAGTTCAATCAGGCGCGAACCGCGAATCAAACTCGGCGCGTCACCCGGTGCCTCGAGGTTGCGGCGGCGGAATTCCTGCCGCATCCGCAGCAAATAGCCGGCGAGAGCCCCACCCGAGGAGCTGATCAGCAGCACCCCGAGCGAAAGGAATTGGGTCAGCAGAAGCAATGTTCCCAGCCCGGCAACGCCCGCGAACGCGGCGTAGAGTTTGATGTTTGACCGGTTTTTCTCGCGTCGCGATTCACGCTGTACCTGCCTGCGCGTTTGCTCGACGGCCTTTGCGCGTTCCTCCGCGGTCAACCGCTTGTGACGTTCCCGTTCGCGAGCGAGATGGCCCTCGGCCCGGAGCAGTGCCTCGTCCTTGTGGCTACGCGCCAGTGAAGCTAGCCACAGCGCCGCGAAGAGCGCGGATGCCAAGCCCAGCGCAGCGAAGGTCAGGGCCGCATCGGTTGATTCCGTACGCCACCATGCAACGATGAGCAGGGCGGTGACGGCCTGCACCAGGATCAGGCCAAGGAAATATTTCAGCGCCAGGGGAACTCGCAGCCATCGTGGCAAAGTCTTCCTCCTCTCCCGCGTAATTCGAATGGCGCATGGGCCCGGCTGAATCGGGGCACCATGCCAACCAAAGTCTAGTGGGTCAAGCGCGTTGTTCGCCAATGAACGAAGTCGCGCTGGCAACGTGACGTTGCCGCCCCCCCCCCCGGCGCTGCCAAGGCTTGGACTACGCGCTTGACGTCATCATGGTGTGCCGGTTATTTTCCCAGCCCGGCACGTGGTTTTTGCATGATTTCCGAATCCGGGTGAGTGTGACTCCGTGCCGCCGAGTGCCACGTCGAAAGCGCGGGTGCAACGCCGGGCGGCGTGACACGTGAGCAATCCATAACAATAACAGGTAAATCCTGGAGGGGTTCAAAGCGGAACGTCCACTCGTGTCGGGGGGCGCGGTCGATTGCGGCCGGAGTATGTCGTTCCCTTGATGCCTCGTCCCGGAATTTCTGCTGCTACCACCAACGAGTCTAGAGGAGGAGGAATTGATGACGATGTCATTGGTAGGACTGGTATTCGCGTTAATGTGTGGCGCGATTGCTCTGGCATATGGCGTGATATCGATACGTTGGGTGCTGGCGAAATCGGAAGGGAACGATGAAATGCGCCGGATCGCGCAGGCGATCCAGGAGGGCGCATCCGCCTATATGAGGCGCCAGTACATGACGATCGCCATCGTTGGCGTCGTGATATTCGTTCTGCTTTGGGCAGTGATAAGTGTGGGTTCGGCCATTGGTTTTCTGATCGGCGCCGTGCTCTCTGGGGCGGCGGGTTTCATCGGCATGCATGTTGCCGTGCGCGCGAATGTCCGCACCGCCGCAGCTGCGATGGACGGTATGGAATCGGCCATGGATGTGGCTTTTCGGGGTGGTGCCGTCACCGGACTGCTCGTGGTCGGACTTGGAATTCTGGGCGTCGCGGGATACTTCGCAATTCTCTGGCTGGTAACCCCAGACGGCGAGAGTGTCGGGTTGTCACCATTGGTTGGGCTGGCACTGGGTGGATCACTGATCTCGATCTTTGCCCGAGTGGGAGGTGGAATTTTCACCAAGGGCGCGGATGTTGGCGCCGATCTGGTCGGCAAGGTCGAGGCCGGGATTCCCGAGGACGATCCGCGCAACCCCG
>SLHN01000150.1 GCA_007136145.1 Thioalkalivibrio sp. | reverse complement strand
CAGCCACCAGGCGCTGGTTGACTGGTCGGCAGACCTTGAGCGCTGGACCGACGATGAGCAGGCCCTGCTCAGGTGTTACAGCCGGCTGTTCCTGTCTCCCGGCGGTGGGTTCCTTCCGGAGGGAGGGCACTGGTATCCCCGCTTCGAGCAGGATGCCTTCGCGTTACACCTTGAGGCACGGATTCCGGGGGGCCAGCGTTTCGTCGCCACGGGATCACTGCACGGAGCGCCGACCACGGACGACGGCTGGTATCGGGCGGTTTACAAGCACCCGCGTGCCGATTCCATCGTCGTCGCCACCGGCCCGTGGGTCGAACGGACGCTCGACGCCGATGGCGTGCTCGTTCGAACGCTGTTCCCGGAAAACCTTGACGCCGCGCATGCCGGGAGTTATCTCGAACATACCCGCGAATACCTGGGCATGTTCAGTGAACGCGCGGGCCCGTACCCGTACGACAGCTTCACCATTGCCGCGTCGCCGATGCCGGTCGGTTTCGCCTTCCCCGGCTTCACGCTACTGGGCGAACGAGTGATTCCGCTGCCGTTCATCCCACGCACGTCACTCGCGCACGAACTGATGCACAACTGGTGGGGAACCGGCGTGCGCGTCGACTACGCGACCGGGAACTGGTCCGAGGGCCTTACCACCTACATGGCCGACTACCATCTCGATGAATTGCGCGGCGAAGGCGCCAGTATCCGCCACCGGTGGCTGCTCGACCTGACGTGGCTGCCGGAAGAAAAGGACCGCCCTCTGGAAACCTTCCGCAGCGGCAACCAGGGCGCCAACCGCATCGTCGGCTACAACCGGGGCGCACTGCTGTTCCACATGCTCCGCGAGCGGATCGGCGACGAGGCATTCGACGCGGGAACACGGAAGATCGCAGACCGCCACATGTTCGAAGTGGCGGGCTGGGACGACCTGATACGCGCTTTCAGTGACGCCGCCGGACTCGATCTGGAGTTCTTCTTCGCTCCCTGGCTGCAACGGCCCGGGCTGCCCGAACTCGCCCTACGCTCGATCAGCCAGAAGAAAAGCGATTCCGGCTGGGTCCTCACCGGAGAGCTCGAACAGGTCCAGGAAGGGTCACCATGGCCGCTGCTCGTGCCCGTGGTGGTCGAAACCGACGCCGGCCAGAAGCGTCAGGTCGTGTTGCTCGACACGCGTCAAAACCGGTTCGAACTGACACTTGATGCACCCGCGCATGCCATTGCCGCGGATCCCGGATTCGACGTTCTGCGCCGGCTGCCAGACCCGCCACCGATTCTCCGGACGGTGACTCTGAACCCGAACACCCGGCTGATCCCGACGCAGGAGGGCCTCATGCCCTTCGCACGCGCGATCCTGGACCATCCGCCCGAGATCGGCGAAGAATTCGACCCGCGACAACCGCTGCTGGTGATGGGCAGCACCGAGGACGTGATCCGCTGGCTGGATGCCGCCGGCACTCCTGCGCCGCCGAAGGACCTCGCCCGCCGAGGACATGCGCGCATGTGGACGCTGCCCGGCACCCAAACCGCCGTGATCAGCAGCAGCGACGCCGAGGGCCTGCGCAATCTGGTCGGCGCGTTGCGCCATCATGGTCACCGCAGTTATCTGATCCAGGATGCCGACGGACGTGGCACCGAGTTCGGAGTCTGGGAATCCGAGACCGATCCGCTGCGCATTGAACTGCAATAACCGCGGAGCGGCGCGTGAGCCGAATATCAGGGTGCCGGCGTCACCCTCAGCACGCGGCCATCCGGCTTGTCGGTCAGCAGGTACAGGGCGCCGTCCGGCCCCGAGCGGATGTCGCGCAGGCGTTCGCCGATCTCCGCGAACAGCACCTCCTCGCTCTCGACGCCTCCCTCGGCGCCGGGCGTGACCCTACGTACCTGGCGCTGAACCAGCGACGAAATAAACAGACTCCCCTGCCATTCGGGAAAGAGTTCGCCCCGGTACAAGGTCATTCCGGACGGGGCTATCGCCGGAGTCCAGTGCCGGACCGGATCCCGCATTCCCGGTAACGAGGTATACGGAGTGATCCGCGCGCCCGAATAATCGATGCCGTGACTCACGATCGGCCAACCGTAGTTCTCACCGGGTTCGATGACGTTCAGTTCGTCGCCACCGCGCGGCCCGTGTTCATGCGACCACAGCCGATTGTTTTCGGGATCGTGCACAAGGCCCTGTACGTTGCGGTGCCCGTAGCTGTAGATCTCGGGCAACGCCCCGTCGTGGTCGACGAACGGATTGTCATCGGGCACCCGTCCATCCCGATGCAGCCGCACAATGCTGCCGGTATGGCTGTCCAGGCGTTGCGCGTCCTCGCGATCGTCGAATCCGTCACCAAGACCCAGCACCAACGTAGCGTCGGGAAGAAACGCCATCCGCCCGCCGAAATGCACGGGAGCCGCGCGCGTGGGCCGGGCCTCGAACAGGACTTCGACGTCATGGAGCGTCATGTCTTCGAGCCGGCCGCGCAGCAGCCGCGTGGTATTGGCTCGCGCGGAGCCGTGCGCCTGCGAAAGGTAGATCGATCCGTTATCCGCGAACTCCGGATCGGGAAGCACCTCGAACAGCCCGCCCTGATTGCGGACCAAGGAATCCGGAACACCGCTGACCGGTTCTTCCCGCAATCGTCCGTGTTCGAAGACGCGCAGACGGCCGGCACGTTCGGTCACCAGCATGCGGCCATCGGGCAGAAAGGCGAGCGACCAGGGATGCTCGAGCCCTGAGGCCAGGGTCTCGATGTGGTAATCGACAGCCTGGGCACTTCCCACGAGCAGCAACAGGAAAAACGGGAGTCCGTACACGATGCGCAGCAATGACATGGCGGGGATGATTTCGGTGGCCGGGGCTGCAAGAATAGCAAAGCCGGCCGTCCAGCAAGGCTGGTGCCGATGCCGGCCAACGACGGGAGCATACGCTGATGATGCGTCTGAGAAACCTGGTGGCATGGCTTGCGGCTGTTGCGGTCACTGCGGCGGCGGGGTCCGTGATCCAGACCCAGTTCAACCTGGCGACGATCCGCGAACTCGGCGCGCCGATCCCCTGGAACCTGCGGCTGGACACGACGCTGCACGACCTGGTGCATTTCGCGCCGACCTACGCGCTGCTGGTCAGCGCGGCGTTCCTGATCGCGCTGGCCGTCAGCGGACTGCTCGCTCGGCGCTGGCCGGCGGCTCGCACGGTCTTGCACACCATCGCCGGGGGTGCCGGCATCGCCACGGCTTTGCTGGTGATGAATTCGATGCTGCCTGCGACCGTGATCGGGGCCACACGCTTCGGTACCGGTATCCTTGCACTGGCGTTGGCAGGTGCGCTCGGGGGGTTGCTTTACGCGCGCTGGAGCCAGCCGCGCGCACCGTAGCGTCGCCGGACAGCTCGGCAGCCTTATCCCGGCGGGGCGAATCCCGCCGCACCGACGGGATCGTTACGGGGCCAGCCGCCGGCCATGCTGCAAGTCGACGATGTCGCCGTCCAATTCCT
>SLHN01000196.1 GCA_007136145.1 Thioalkalivibrio sp. | reverse complement strand
TCACGCGCATGAGTGCGACATCGGCATGCCGGTCGCAAGCGTTTTCCGAGCACACGAAGTCGTCGGCGATCCGACCGGCGCATCAGGGCGTACTTTCCGCAAAAAAATCGGGATAGAATGCTCGAATGGAACGCCGCTACCGACCGAGCGCCCTGCTCCTGCCCTTTGCCCTTGGGTTCATGGCCTTCGCCACGACGGCTTCGGCGGACCTGTACACGTACCTGGATGCACATGGTACTCGAGTGTACACCGACCAGGTCCCGCCGGACGGAGTCACCTACCGCCGCATAAGTGTCTCCGGTTCCAGCACCGCGCAGAACCGATCCACCAGCCAGATTTTCGTGTACGAGTCGTCGAGCGGCGAGCGCTTGGTGACCAACCAGCGACAGCGGAGCGACATGCTGACACTGATCGCCACCTACGGACGTCCAACCGCCTCGGTGAATTGCCGGTTGTCGGCGGATGCGGTAATGGCCGTGGGCTCGGGTCCCTTCGATGAAATCATTGTCACCGAGGCACGTGCCCGAAACCTGGATCCCGTTCTTATCAAGTCCGTTATCTGGGTCGAGTCCTGTTTTGACCAGCATGCGGTATCAAGGGTGGGTGCCCACGGGCTGATGCAGTTGATGCCCGCCACGGCTGCTGAACTCGGGGTCAAGGATCGCTTTGATCCGGCACAGAACATCCGAGGTGGCGTCACCTACCTGGCACGCATGCTCGAGCGCTTCGACGACGATCTCGACCTGGCCCTGGCGGCCTATAATGCAGGACCAGGCGCGGTCGCGCGCCACAACGGCATACCGCCGTTCCCCGAGACGCGAAACTACATCAAGCGTGTGAACGCCCATTATCGGCTGCACGCCGGCAGCAACGGGAACGGCCGCATGCAGGCGGCTGCCGACTGATCGCGTCAGCGCCTCGCGACCAGACGCAACAGCGCCAGAAGAATCACCGCCCCGATCGTCGCCGTGAGGAACAGGCCACCCAGACCTGTCACGCCGATCCCCATGACGCCGAACAGCCAGCCGCCCAGAAAAGCTCCGACGATCCCCACCAGCACGTTCAGGAGGATACCCTGTCCTCCTCCACGAACCACGATGCCAGCCACCCAGCCGGCCAACCCCCCAACAATCACGAACACGAGAATCTGCATCAACGACATTGGAAACCTCAAAAAAACAGAAATGATTCAAGAAATACGCCGCAACGTTTTGAAAATCCGCCACCAGGCCCGAATGAGAGCCATTATTCAGGGCATCAGCGGTCCCACATTACGTAGTCCTCCGCCGCAGCCGCCGCCTCGAGCAGTTGCACCAAAGGGAGCGCGCGATGAGCCAGGCTTACTCGGTCCTCCCGTGACTCGGAATCCTCACGTACCGGGGGCAAAACCTCGCCACCCTTGGCTTTGATCGCCTCGCGCAACTTCCGCAGCGCTCGAGGCACGTCCTCGGCGGCAAGCGCCCCCGGAACCGACGGACTGTGCCCCATGGATTCGATCAGGGCGAGGGCAACGTCGCCAAACATCGTGATGTTGCTGTAGGCGGGAGTGCGGAAAGTCACCAACATGGGGCATCCTGAGAGGAGTTACGATACGCGGTAGCCGATCAGCCTGCATTCAGTATGGCTGAGTGATGCTGCGTGCGCCATGGGATGCCGTTCACCTGCACCTGAACGTCGGCAATCCCGAGCTTTATTCGGCCGTAAACCCAATCGAGGCCACTTCATGAACAAGGTGTCTCTGCGATGGGGTCATACCCATGATGCAACTCAACGATACCAACGGCCTGACGGACTCGTGAATGTCCCGACCACCCTGGCACCACCACTTCGACACGGAGCCCAATACGCATGAATTCCCTGAGACGCCTGGTTCTGGCGACCGCGGCCGCAACATTTGTTGGAGGGTGTGCCGGCATACGCCCTGGCTACGAACGGCCATCGCTGATGCTCGATTCATTCCGCGCACTGCCCTCCGACGGGATGACCCCGCGCTTCGCACTGGGCCTTCGCGTAGTCAATCCGAATCCCGCACCCCTGCCCCTCCGCGGCATCAGTTACAACATCGAGATCGAGGGACACCGCATCATCAACGGAGTCGCGGGCAACCTGGAAACCGTGCCCGCATACGGAGAGTCGGTGATTGAGATACAAGCCGGAGTCGACCTGATCAGTGGCCTTCGGCTGATCAACGACCTGGTACAAGATCCCCGGCGGGAGTACTTCCGCTACGGCCTGAAGGCAAGACTGGACACGGGCGGGCTCAGCCGCTTCCTGGTTCTTGAAGAAGCCGGACAACTTTCGCTCGTCTCCTTGCGACGGTAGTTGCCGAGGCACCCTCACGAGCGAACCGGGTAATCAGCCCGGTTGCCAGGCCCTCGGATCAGCGCATGAACGGCATCATGATGCTCTCGGGACGCGTGAACCGGTTCATGTCGTGGCTCATGCGTCCCATGCTCTGGTTCATCGCGCCCATATTCTGGTTCATCGCACCCATGTTCTGGTTCATGTAGCCCATGTGCTCGGTCATCTCGGACATGCTCTTGCTCATCCGGACCACATTCGTGGTCATCACTTCCATGCTTTGATCCACCCTACCAAAGGTCTCCGACATTTCCCCGGTGTTGCCATCCATGCTCGCCACGCTGGTTTGCATCGAGTGAATGACCTTGACCAACGCGGAGATCTCCCCGGTCATGGTCGCTACGTTCTCCGACAGATCGGCCATGTTCCGGGACATCGCATCGAGGTTGGTCTCCATGCTTGGATCGATGCTTCGGGCCATGGTGGACATGTCACCTGTCAGGTTATAGATCAGATAAAAACCGGAGAGAGTCAAAATACCGATGATCAGCACCGACGGGTAAACCAGACGTTCGAAACGCCGCATGCTGCCTTCGAACGCGCGGAAGAAATTCGTCAGCGCGATCTCGAGCTTGACCATCGCCTTCTGCTCGGGCGACAGGTTCTGGTATTCGGGTGAAAATGTGCGTGGGTCTTTTTCGAACATTCTGGATCGCCTCGAGGAAAGTGGTGCGGAGCGCCCGAACCGTGTTTCAGCAGGTAACCGGTATCTGCTGGTCAATGCCGCGACCCCGATGCATGCGACGGACAACCCGACATCGGCCACGGTACCGACTCTGTTTCGCGGTCAGCCGCGATCGAGCGCACCTACCCCGGACAGCAATTTCAAGGCTCTATCCATCAAATCTAGACCCTCGGCCCACGACCGTCAACGCTTGGCTCGGCAGGGAGACGGGGCACCACGGCGAATCTGGCGGAGAAGGAGACCGCCACCCTGCCGTTCCATGTCGTCGCCATTGTTCCCAATTTGTCATTTCTGATCATGGACATGTATGGATTCTCCGGAAATTCTTGTCCGCACCTGTCGCAATCGTTTCGCTTCGTTGCTAATCTCTATGGTGGGTTCTATGTGGGGTGCGCACCATGCCGAAACGAGCACGCGAGCTTTCTGCCGTTGAAGTCCG
>SLHN01000255.1 GCA_007136145.1 Thioalkalivibrio sp. | reverse complement strand
CTGCGTGCGCTGGCCCGGCGCAGCCTGCAGGATGGAAAGGACCGACTGAACTTCGGTCCGCTGGTGATTGATACCGCTACCGACCAGGTTACACTCGAGGGCAACGTGGTGGTTCTGACCACGTTCGAGTACCGCCTGCTGCTGCAATTGGTTCGCCAGGCCGGGCGCCCGCTGAGCAAGGATACTCTGTCCGATTACCTCTACGAGCACGACGCCGATCGGGAGAGCAACGTGATCGAGGTTCTGATCGGACGACTGCGGCGCAAGCTCGACCCAGAGGGGAATCTGGGCGTGATCGAGACCATGCGTGGGCGCGGCTACCGCTTCACGTTGCAACCCGACGAGCCGTCACCGTCTGGCGGCTCATGACACCGCCAGGCCTGAGCCTCAGACTGCGAATCAGCCTTGTCGCGGCCGCGGTGATAGCCACTTTTCTTCTGGTCACCGCAACACTCCTGGATCGAGCCTTTCGCGAGAATGCGGAGGATGCCGTTGTCACGCGCCTGGACGCTCAACTGCTGTTGCTGATGGGTGTGGTCGAAGTCTCGGGTCCGCGCAACGTGCAGTTGCCCGAGGTCCTTCCCGAGGCTCGTTTGTCGCTCCCCGGCGGGGGGCTTTATGCACGTATCCTGGATGGCGATCACCAAACCCTTTGGCGATCGCCATCCGTGCTCGGGAGTGCATTGCGCGATTGGCGCGATCATGGCCTGTTCGAGCGGAGCATGACAGTGCAGTGGGAATTGCCGGACGAGATCTTTCCACTGACCTTTCAGGTCCTCGAGGAACGCGATGCCTATGCCGCACAGTTGGACCGCTATCGCAGGACGCTTTGGGGAGCACTCGGTCTGCTGACCGTGCTGCTGATCGCGGGTCAGGCACTGGCGCTTGGTCTGTGGGGACTGCGGCCGTTACGCAGGGTTCGCGCTGACCTCGAGGCGCTGCGTCTGGGCGAGAACCGGAGACTCGGTGGTCCGTACCCGCGCGAGATCCAGGCACTGACCGATGGCATCAATACCTTGCTGGAATACGAGCGGGAGCGCCTGCAACGTCAGCAGCATGCACTGGCGGATCTTGCGCACAGCCTGAAGACGCCTCTTGCCGCGTTGCGCCTTGGTCTGGAGAGCAGCGAGCAGGGTCGTGGCGAACTACTGCTTCAGGTCGAGCGCATGCAGGGCATGATCGATCATGAGCTGAACCAGGCACAGCGCCTGGGCCCAGCGCCGTTTCAGCCCCCGGTGTTGCTGGCGCCGGTGATCGAAAGAACCTGCGCCGCGTTGCGGCGGATCGCCGATCAGCAGGGAGTGGAATTGGTCACGCATTTGCATCAGGGCTGTACGCTGCGGATCGAGACCGGAGCCTTGTTCGAACTGTTGGGCAACGTTCTCGACAACGCGATCCGGCATGCCCGGTCGCTCGTTCAGGTGCGGCTCGCCTGCGACCGCAATGATCTCGAGTTGTCAATTGACGACGACGGCCCTGGTATCGACAGTTCGGACCGGGAGGCGGTCCTGCTTCGGGGCGCGCGCCGTGATACTCGCCCGGGTGGCCAGGGCCTTGGTTTGCATATCGTTCAGACGCTGGTCAGGGACCACGGGGGTGAGCTGCGTATCGAGCGTGCGCCGGAACTTGGCGGCGCCCGTATCCGCATGGTCTTCAGCCAGCGCTGATCAGGCTTGCGGGTCGATACCGCGGCTGACTGCCCTGACGATGTCCACCACCCCAGAAACATGAGGCGCGGGCGTTGGGCGTCAATGAGCGCAGCGAATTGCAGCGCTCACGACCTGCGAGCCTGGAGCAAGGGCTCGCGTGTTTCCGGTACGCTTCGTCCGCGCCTCACGGCATCCTACGCAGGTTCTTTCCAGCCAACGCACATACGATGTTCCGGTCCGCGACTCCGCTCACGGGGCAAACGGCTCCAGTGGCAGGGCGGGCGACACGCCGAGTATACCGTCGCGCACCAGACTGGCCGCGCCGCAGGCCAGTGTCCAGCCGAGATGGCCGGCACCGGTGTTCAGATGCAACCCTGGGACCCGGGTGGGGCCGATGATCGGGGTGCCGCGGGCGCTCATTGGCCGCAGCCCGGTCCAGGGTTCCATCGTCTCGGATTCGAAGTATTCCGGAAGCCGCGGCAGCGTGCGCCGGCACTGCGCGAGCACGTTGGCGGCGCGTGAGGGATTCAGGCGCAGGTCGGCGCCGGTAAATTCCGCGGTGCCGGCGAGTCGCAGTCGGCCATCCAGCGGGGTCAGTACCACCTTGTTGGCATCGTCGATGATCGGCAGTCGCGGTTGCCACTCCTCGGGCAGCGTCAGCGTCAGGGAATAGCCCTTGACCGGCGCCACGGGCAGGCGCAACCCGAGGCGCCGGACCAGGGCCGGTGCCGCAAAGCCGCTGGCGAGTACCACCGCATCCGCCGCCATCGGTCCCGCCGAAGTTTCCAGGCCATTGATCCGTCCCTGGAACAGTCGCCAGCCAGTGACCCGGGTGTTGGGTCGCCAGAGCACGCCCGCGCGCTCCGCCGCGGTGGCCAGCTCCCGGGTAAAAGCGGCGGCATTGCCGATCGCGTCGCCGGGGAAGAACAAGGCCCCGCACAGGCGGTGGGCGATCGGCTCCAGGGCAGGCTCCTCAGTGGCGACCCGGGCATTGTCCCACTCCTCGAAACGAACTCCGACCTTCGCCATGGCTACGCTCGCGGCACGGTTGCGGGCCAGGCTTTCCGGGTCCTGGAAGATTTTCAGAATGCCCGATTCCGCGAAGCCGAAGTCCAGTTGCAGTTCTTGCTGCAGGGTCCGCAGCTGGCGCAGCGAGTATTCGGCAAGCCGCGCGTTCAAAAGGGTGTTGCGTTCGAAGCGCGAGCGCCTGCTGTTCCACAGGAACTCGATGCCCCAGGGCAGGATGCCCGGCAGCGAGCGAGGCCGCAGAAGCAACGGCGAATCCACGCGGCCCAGGTAGCGCAACAGGTCCCAGCCGACGCCCGGCGCATTCCACGGCTCCGCGTGGCTGGCGTGCAGCATCCCCCCGTTGGCTGCGCTGGCACCGCGTGCGGGCAGGTCGGCGGCGTCGATCAGCGTGACTTTCACGCCGGCCGCGCGCAGGTACCAGGCGGTGGTGGTTCCGGTCACACCGGCTCCGATGACGATCACATGCATTTCTGGTGTTCCTTGTTGCGTCGTTGGTCCCAGCGATCCCGGCAATATTCGCGGCCCTGAAGATGGCAGGCGTAGGGTGCCAATGAGCGCATCGAATTGCGCCGTTCCAGGTTAAGGAACCTGAAACCATGGCAACGTGCTTTCGGTGCGGATCGGCTTCGCCTCACGGCACCCTACGCGGGTTCTTTCACGCTAGCTGTCATGGCGATGACTGCCATCCCGAACGATCAATGGTCCAAGCGTAGGGTGTCAATGAGCGCAGCGAATTGCACCGTTCGAGGCCCGGAGGCCGGCCTGCGTTCTTTCGGTGCGGTCACGGCACCCTACGCGGGTTCTTTCACGCT
>SLHN01000217.1 GCA_007136145.1 Thioalkalivibrio sp. | reverse complement strand
TCGATTTTATACCCCGGCAAAGCAGGGTGGCAAACGTGCAACGTTACTCCAGCGCGCTTGGCATCGCGAATGAAATCGATAATCAACTTTCCTCCCTCCATGGCCCTGAGATCATCGGCCACACCCCTCTGCATCAGACGCACACCTTCCATCGTAAAGAAGATGTGGACGTCGATATCCATTGCAGCCATCACCGAACCCAGATAAAAGGGAGTCGCGCAACGGCCTGGCTCATTCGGCCCCGAAGTCATGATGATCACCACGGTTTGCTCCTCGTTATCGAGGTAGTGTTCTGCGTTCATCGCGACCTCGTTTCAGCGTGTACGGCGCTGACAATGGATGTCTTCATCCCGGGCGCGTTGGCAATACCCCTTTTCCGCGTCGTCACCCGTGAGAAACTTGCCGAGTGCCTCTTCGGCCCCACCGATCGCTTCGACCCGCGCGACCCAAGCGTTATACGGATCGGAATTCAACAGGAGCGGATTTTCCAGAACTTCCGCGTTGCCCTCGACGATCTTGCAATCGATGAAGTTGGGGATCGGGCCCGCCCACTTGCCGCTCTCGATGGTCGCGACGGGCTTGCCCGGCGGGCGCCGAGTCCCCGGGCGGCGCACGCGGACATGAATGATCTTGCCGGCGATGGTCTGCGACAGGTCGGTCATCCCCACCGTCAGGGTGTCGTCATCCTCGCGACGGATCCAGATCTGGAACTCGTCGTCGTAGAACAGTTCGGGATGAAACTCGCACCCGTTGCAATCCATCCATTACCTCCTGCAATGGCCATTGTTCGCCGTGCGCGCCTGAGACGCCGCACGGCGCAATTCGCTGCGCTCATTGGCACCCTACGCGCAACACCAAGCAACCGCGCTCCGTAGGGTGCCGTGAGGCGCAAGCCGAACCGCACCGGGACCGGACCCAAACGCCTGGCAGCGCGCCGACACGGGGCCACTGGAAGTGTGGCCTCACGTTCAGATAACGCCTTTTTCCTTCAACAGCCCGATGGAATCACTGACGTTTTCGTGAATTCCAAGCTTGCGCGGCGACAGTCCCAGCGCCAAGCCCAGCAACTGTGTGAAGTAAAGCACCTTGACGCCGGTCTTGATACCGAACTCGGTCTCTGCCCGGACCTGATGCATTTCCAGGCCCGAATGGCAGGTCGGACACTCGGTCGCGATCACCTCGGCGCCGGAATCCTCTGCCGCCTGCAGCAGGTTCAGCACCAGTTGGGTCGAGGTGTCCGAATCCGACAACGTATGCGCACCACCGCAACACGAGGTCTTCAGCGGATACTCGACGTTCACCGCGCCCGCGGCGGCCAGCAGATCGTCCATGAAATGCGGCTTGTAACTCGATTCCGAGCCGGGACCCTGGTCCTTCTCGGGGAAGATCTGCCGCGGCCGCGTGTACATGCAGCCGTAGTAGTTCGCGATCTTGATCCCGTTCAGACTCTTGGTCATCCGCTCCTTGATGCCTTCCGGACCGAGTTCTTCCATCAGCCACTCAAGCAGGTGCAGCGTCCGCACGTCGCCGTTGTAGACAGGATCGTCGGCCTTGCGAGCCAGATCCTGCACGGTAGTCATCGTATCCTGCGAAGTCGCGGTCTCGAACTCGGCTTTCTTCAGGTTGTGGTAGCAGCCATTACACGGCGCCATCACCGTGTCCAGGCCCATCTGCTCGGAGGCGATCGCCATGTTGCGCGCCGAAAGGTAGGTCTGCAGCATCGGATGGACGTTCTTCACCTCCATCGCACCGCAGCAGTTGTAGTCGCGCAGGTTCTCCATCTCGAGGCCCAGGGCCTTCACCAACTGGCGGGTCGAACGATCATACGGGCCACCCGAGCCTTCCAGCGCACAACCCGGGTAGTAAGCAACCTTAGCCATGAGCGGCCTCCTTTTGTTCGCGAACGTAGGCCTGCAGGACTTCGCCAGTCTTGCCCCAACTCTTGGTCTTGGGTGTGAAGACGACATTCATCCCCATGCGGAAGCCATGCGCAATGGGCAGGCGCTTCATCATCCGCTTGGTGAATTCGATCAACCAGGACTGAATCAACGGCTGGCCGGACTTCTTGAAGAAGTTTTTCATCACCTTCGAATCCTCGATCCGGCCGTAATCGTAAATCTGCTCGGTGAACTCTTCGTCGAAGATCGTCGAAGGCGACTTCTCGGTGATGCCTTCCTCTTCCATCCAATGCGCAAGCGCCTTCATCACGCCTTCGGGTTTCACGTCCTTCGGGCAAATGTTGGTGCACTTGTTGCAGGACACACACTGCCAGATGATGTCCTTGTCCTTGATCAGTTCCTCGGTAAGCCCGAGCCGGGTCAGATAAATCCAGTAACGCGGGTTGAACTGCACATTCTGCGCGTACATCGTGCAGGAATTGGTGCAGGAACCGCACTGCCAGCAGCGGTGCACGTTCTCGGCACCCGTATAGGTCTGGATCTTCGCCTCGAAGTCGTCGTCGTAGTCCGTGATCGTTCGCGGCGTGATCATGGTGTTCCAGTGGCCAGACACATCCACTCCATCGACCACCAGTGAATCGTGCTGCAACAGGCGTTCGGCCTCGATCAGTGATTTTTCGTGTATCGCCATGACGTTCTTTCTCCCGGCGTCCGGTGTCCCGGACTCTCCTGTGTCTGTCCGATCTAATGTAACGTCCCGTCGGAAGCGGTCTTCAGGCGCCCCTTCGGCGCATCGATGCCGAGCATCTTCACCATCAGTTCCAGCGGATCCTGCTTCGCACCGAATTGCGCGTCGATCAGGCCCATGCTCATCGACAATGAACGAGCATAGTCCGAGTAGGCCTGCGACCAGATCAGATCGGTCACGAACGGCAGATCCCGGTAGAAACCCTCTTCCGCCAGCGCGTCGTGGAACCAGAGCCGCGCGCCCTCGATCGCCGCGACGGTATCGCCAATCGGGATCTGCCGCAGGGTATCGTTGCCCCGGATGAACTCGCGCAGCGCCCCGGTCGTCGTCGACGTATCCCAGACCCAGCGACTCGCCAGCGGCACGGCGTCCGGGTCGCGGAAATGCAGGATCTCAGCGGCGAAATCCCAGAGCGCCCGGCGCAGCTTCCGATTCTCGCCGGCAAGTTCGGCAAAGGCATGCAGGCGGTCATCGATCGAAAGTTCCGACACCACCAGTTCCCGCACTCCTTCCAGCAGCGCACCCTCGCGCTCGGCCAGCAGCGGCCCGAACTTGCGCCTCACCGAAAACACGAGGCCGCCAAGCGTGCGCAAATCGGTGCCGTCGATGTCCGTCCCTTTCGCGGTGATGCCGACAAAAACCTCGTGCTTGCTGCGCAAGGCCTCGATGAAGGTCTCGAGACCATCGACGCCACCGGCCTCGCTGATCGCGGCCCGCAGCCCGGCAAGCTTCATCCCCAGGATCTCCTTGTTGAAGGTCACCTGGAGCGGTTCGGGGACGAGCCCCGCACCCGAAGCCGTCGCCTCTGCCTCAGCTGGCTTTCTGAACCAGGGCATGCAGATCACCGATAGCGCGGCCGGCCGCG
>SLHN01000268.1 GCA_007136145.1 Thioalkalivibrio sp. | reverse complement strand
GTTGCCATTCCGTGAATGACAGGTGTTTTATATACGCTACGGTGTCGTATTTCAAGCCTTTGCTGATAAAAAAGTCACAGCCCGCCCGCATTTGTCGCCAATCCGCAACACCCGTCAGCAAGACAGCGTCCCGGCAGTGCCCGGCGGACCTGCCTAACTCTAATGTCCTCAGGCGCGCGGCACCCCCGATGATGAAAGAGGCGTAGGGCGGAAGAGGGCGAAGGCCGTCATCCGCCATCCAGCGCTGGGGCCAATACAGGCGCCCGGGCGATTCCAGCGCCGCACGGCGGATGACGCTGCGCTTTTCCGCCCTACGGATCACCAGCGCTATGCAATGGGCCGTGACTTTCACGCTAACGGGCAGAAGCACCCGCGTGACTGGCCCCACCCGTCGCTCATCCGGATTCCCGGGCGAGGCGACCCCGGGAACGCGATGGGCCTCATCGGGCGCGGCCCGCCCGCGGAAGCCGTGTCAGGGTCCGAAATGCGCGTAGAAGGCCCAGGCGATCAGTTGTAGCGCGAACCAGGCATAGATTCCGGCAACGACGTCGTCCATCACGATGCCGACGCCGTCCTTCTGCCGGTCGAAGTAGTTCGCGGGAAACGGTTTCAGGATATCGAACAACCGGAACAGCAGGAAGCCGACCAATACCCAGATCAGGCCGGCCGGAGCAAACGCCAGCGTGATCAGCATGCCGGCCCACTCGTCCCAGACGATTCCGGGGTGATCGTGCACGCCGAGCATGCGCGCGCTCTCGCCGCAGATGTGGAAACCGGAGACCGTGACCACCACGACCACGGCAAGATAGGCCCAGTCAGGCAGCCCCATGATTGCGAAATACAACACCAGCGCCGCCAGCGAGCCAAAGGTCCCCGGCGCATACTTCGCCAGCCCGCTGCCGAAACCGAAGGCAAGCAGGTGAATCGGGTCCTTGAACACCACGGAAGCAGGCGGATTCGGCGGTCTGGGCATCACGGGCTCCATTCGGGATCGCTGGCGACTTTATACAGCAGCCGGACGGCAGCGTTAACCCTGATGGCTCCGGGAACTCGGCGGCCGCACAGTGAAAATGGCAGCAGTTGACCAAAGTCGTCCATTGAACCAGCGTGAATGGATGGAGTTCGAATGGGATGGATCCACAAGAGCGACCGGTGCATGTAGCGCCACCGGGTTTCGTGGGTTGCCTGCGTCAGCCCCGGCCGAAATGATCGAATCCGCGTTCGGCGGGCAGAACGGGGCTGCCGCCGGCGTCGAGAACCTGCACGCCGCTGCCGGCGGTGAACTCGCCGATCACGGTCAATGGCAGTTGCAGCGCCGAGGCGAGCGGGCGCAGTTCGTCGCGCTGCCGGGCTGACCAGGCGAACAGCAGCTCGTAGTCGTCGCCGCCGGAGAGCACCGCGGCCAGAGCGGCTCCCGGCGTCCATTCCGCAAGCAGCGGATCATGCGGCAGGGCGTCGGCCTGCAGCACCGCACCGCAGTCCGAGGCTTCGCAGACATGCGCCAGATCGGCGAGCAGGCCATCGGAAACGTCGATCGCGGTTCGTGTGCGGCCGCGCAACACCTTGCCGAGCGCCAGCCGGGGTTCGGGGCGGAAGAAGCGCTGGCATACGGGGTCTTCCGTAAGTGGCGGCTCGCGACCGGCCTCCCGCCGTTCCAGTTCGGCCTGAAGCCCGGCGAACGCACCACCCAGCGCACCGCTTACGACCACGAGATCGCCGGGGCGCGCCGCGGAACGCCGCAGGGCGGAGCCCGATGGAGCCTGGCCAAGCACGGTGACGCTGATCGCGAGCGGACCCCGGGTGGTGTCGCCGCCGATCAGCGGCACCCGCAGCCGGTCGGCGAGTTCGCCCATGCCTTCGGCGAACTCGCGCAGCCAGTCCTCATCGACCTCCGGCAGCGTGACCGCCAGCAATACTCCCATGGGTTCCGCGCCCATGGCCGCAAGATCGCTAAGCGCCGCCGCCAGCGCCTTGTGCCCGACCGCCGCCGCGGGTTGATCGGCGAAAAAATGGGTGTCGAGCACCATCGTGTCGACACTGACGGCCACATGGTGGCCCGGCCGGGGTGCCAGCAGCGCGCAGTCATCGCCGAGTCCAAGCGCGATCCCCAGACCACGATCCCGGCCGGAAAAGTAGCGCCGGATCAGTTCGAATTCGGAAAGTGTGCCATCGGTTGTTCCGGACATGGGTGGTAAACGGATCAAAGCCTCGAGATTTGGAAGAAGATCGCGACCATGCCCCCTGTGGGAGCGCGCCGTGCACGCGAACGCGCTACAGGCGCGCACGGCGACCGGGACCAACCGGCCGCCGTTTCGCGAGCGAGGCTCGCTCCTACGTGGCGGGTCCGAGCGCAAGGGTCAGTCCCCTGAACTCCGCTCGCACGCGGCATGGTCAACCGGTGGTGCGCCGCCGGGGCTCGGCGCGTTCGGCGCCACGCAACTGCCGGGCCAGGGTATCGAGCACACCGTTGATGAATCGGTGCGATTGCTCGGCACCATATTTCCTCGCCAGCCCCACCGCCTCGTTGATCGTCACGCGATAGGGAACCTCGAGACGTTCGGAAAGCTCCCACACCCCGACCCACAGCAGCGCGTGTTCGATCGGATCGAGTTGCTCGACGGGCCGTCCGATCACTGGCTCCAGCAAGGCATCGAGCGCTGCCGACTTTGCCGTCACGCCCATCAGCATCTCGCGGAAATACTCGGCGTCGGCGTTCGCGTGCTCCTCGTCTTCCCGGAACGACGCGAGAATGTCCTTCGGATGATTTTGGGTCAGTTGCCAGGAATAGAGCGCCTGCATTGCACGCCGGCGCGCGGCCTGACGGGCATGGATCTGCTGTTGGTGCTGATTGCGGCTCAAGGTGTCGTGCTCAACCGGCTGGCTGCAATTGCGCCATCAGGCTGACCATTTCGATCGCGCCCATGGCGGCATCCACGCCCTTGTTGCCGGCCTTGGTGCCAGCGCGTTCTATGGCCTGTTCGATGGAATCGGTGGTCAGTACGCCGAAGCTCACCGGCAGGTTCTCGGCCAGCGAGACCATCGCGAGACCCTTGGCCGCCTCCCCCGCCACATAATCGAAATGCGGTGTGGAACCACGAATCACGCAACCCAGCGCGATCACCGCCTGGTACTGCCCCGAGCGCGCCATCGCCTGCGCGGCCAGCGGCAGTTCATACGCGCCGGGGACACGCACGATGGTCATGTTGCCGTCGGATACACCATGCCGGCGCAACGTATCCACCGCGCCTTCGAGCAGCCGCTCGACGATCAGGCTGTTGAAACGCGCGAGCACGATGCCGTAGCGCGCGTCACTGGCATCGGTGAACCGCCCTTCGAGGGTCTTGATGTTCTGCATGGGGCCATCCTTCAGAGGTTCGGGTCGAAAGCCGGAGCCTCGAGCCCGGCAAGGGGCGATATTGTAGCATCCCGGCAGGGTCCGGGCGGGCCCTGCCGGCCCGATGACGGCCCGCGGTCTTGCCCGCCGCGTTCCAGCCCATGGCGTGCGGGACCTAG
>SLHN01000223.1 GCA_007136145.1 Thioalkalivibrio sp. | reverse complement strand
CGGCTTGCGCTTGGGGTCGACTACCACAATGTCGATCTGGCGGCCCTTGCGGCCTTCCGCGAACTGGCCACCAACCCGGAAGTACTGATGGAACGGGATCCGGAGGAGCTGCTGGGTGAGATCCTGAACGCGCTGGGTGGGTTCGAGACCCGCATGGAACTGACGGATCTCGCGGCTTTCGCTCCGCCCGGCGAACAAGGCCACCTGCGCGTGGCGCGCGCGGCGATGGGGATGGGCTTCATGCCTTCGGGGGGCGACAATCATCAACGCGACATCTGGACCAGCGCGGAAGGACAGGGTTGGAGCTTTCGGGACGATACCTTCGCGTTCGATCTCGATTCCGCAGGCTGGAACCTGCGGGTCGACCGGATCTCGCCGATGACCCTCCTGCACCTTGGCATGGCGTCGATGATGTCCGGCGAACTCGCCGAAGCTGACATCATGGCTTCGGCGCGGGAGATTCTCGGCGGTATCGGATTCGGGCTGTCGTTGCGCGGGGCCAGTGGCCGGATGACCGCGGAATTTCTCGCCGATGAACCGCCCTACGGCCTCGAACATTTCGAGTTCGGGCTGGCGTTGTCGGACCTCGACACGCCGGCTCCCGGTGCGTCTCTGACCTACCGTCACCGCGGTATTGAGGGTTTCCCGATGGGGATGCTGCCGATTCCGGCGCCGTTCTTCCCACAAGAAGTGACCCTCGATCTGAGCACCTCGCGTTTGCCGGTCGGGTTGTTCACCGATGCGGCCAGGATGCAGGCGCTCAGGGAAGGCGCGCAGGATCCGGCGGCCGAGGCCCTGTTGGCGATGTTGGAGAATGCCACCAGAATCGATGTCAACGAGCTTGTGATCGACCTGCCGATCGCCGGGCTGCGGTTTCGGGGCGATGTCCGTGTCGATGGTGACGAGGAATCGCAACCAGGGATCCTGCAGGCCGCCGCGGAGCTGGAGATTCGCAATCTCGATGCGCTCGTCGATCTCGCGGCGGACCTCAGCGGCAGCGAGCAGGAACGCCAGCAGATCGTAGCGGCAAGCACGGTACTGAAACTGGTCGGTGAGAAACGTCAGAGCCCCGAAGGCGAGGTGGTGCATTACTTCCTGATTCAGGGTAACAGCCTTGGTGAGCTCTTCGTCAATGGGGAGGACATGGCACCGCTGCTGATGGGCGGGAGGCCTTGAGTTGGATTTCCGCTGGCTTCCCGGGGCTGCTGCTCCTGGTCCTGGCGTATCCTGCGCAGGGGTCGGTGGCGCCTCCGGTCGATGAAATTCGCGGAATTCTTCGCATGGAACTTCTGCCCGAGCCCACGGCCGCCGCGTTGGCCGAGCTGTCGGGAGCGGATTTCGAGCGGGCGCTGGCGGCACTGGACCCCCATGCGGTCTGGTACCCGCCAAATGTGGCCAGCCGGCCTTTCAGCCTGAGCCGCTCGCTGGGGGGAATTGGCGCGGAACTTGAGGTCAGTGGAGGGCGTGCGTGGCTGCTGCCGCGGCAGGGTGCGCCGCTCGCGGCGGTGGGGTTTTTCGATCGTGCCGAGCTGCTCTCGGTGGACGGACACTCTGTGGCAGGGCTCGATGCGGATGCGATCGCCGGGCTGTTGCGAGGTGAATCCGGGACTCGGGTTCGGCTGTTACTGACCCAGCGGGATGGCCGGCACCGCTACGACGTGCGCCTCGTGCGGGAGAGAACGCGGCCGTTGGACGTCGAGCTCTGGCAGATCGGTGACGCTTCGGTGCTGCGGATAACGGACTTCGTTGCCGGACGAACTCGGACCGCGCTGGCTACGACGCTGGCACAACTGCCGTCCGATTCGGGCCGCGTCGTCATCGACCTTCGCTACGCCGGAGGCGGCGATCTCTACGAGGCGATCGACGCGGCAGGGCTGTTGGTCGAGCCGGGCACGGTGCTCGGTTCACTGAACGCGCGGGAGGGGGCACCGGTGATTCTCCGGTCGGCCTCCAATTTCGCGACCTCGCGGGAGTGGATACTCCTCGTTGGCCCTTCCACGGCGAGCGCTGCTGAGATCTTCGCCGGCATCCTTCGCTATCACCAGCGGGCGCTGTTGGTTGGGCAGCGGACATTCGGCAAATGCCATTCGCAGACCGAGCGGCGGCTCGGCGACGGGTCCACCCTGCGTTTCACCAACAGGGAAGTACTCCTCCCGGATGGCACTTCCTGTTCGGGTAACGGCCTTGATCCCGATGTTCGGGTGAGTGACGACGTTCTTTGGGATCTCGAGCAGGTCCTGCGTTCTCTCCCGCCGCAATCGGATCCGGTCGATCCGGCTCCCGCATCGACCGCCACCGACGGCGGATGAAACGACGAACCGGGAAGTGCGCGATTGGACCGGCTGAATTTCCGGCTGCGGAAGAATTGAGGCGTGGAATCCGCTGGATGGCGGCGCGTCCGCTGCTTCCCCGTCGGGACTCACCCCGAAAAACTCAACTGGCAGGTGCCTTCCAGCGCTCGTGCGCGAAGGCCTGGTCGACCGGGGTGCCGGCGATGTGGTTGGTGTAGTTCGAGAGCGTCTTGAGGCCGATTCCGAGGATCACGTCCAACACCTGCTGTTCGCCGAATCCGGCGTCGCGGAATGCCGCAAGGTTCGCCGCATCGACCCAGCCGCGCTGTTCCAGCATCGCGTTGACGAACCGGCGAAGGGCCTCCAGCCGAGCATCCGTCAGCGGCCGGTCCTCGCGCAATGCATCGACCTCCGAATCCGGGAGTCCGGTCATGCGACCGGTCACACTGTGCGCCGCCATGCAGTAATCGCAGCCGTGAAAGCGGCTGACCGACAACAAGACGACTCCCCGCTCCTGTGCTGACAGCGAGCAGCCCTCGAACAGGCTGGTCAGATCAAGATATGCCTTCGCGAGCGCGGGCGAAGTGGCCATCTTGCGCGTGAGATTCGGGATCATCCCGAAAGTGGCCTGAGCACTGTCGAAAGCCGCGGCGGCTTCGGGTGCGCTGTCACGATCGTGCAGGGGGAAATCGGCGTGTTGCATCGCAGTGCTCCTTGGTTTGGATCAACGATCAATCAGTGTGGTTGCCAGCGATCTGCACAGCAGGATCCGGCACTCCGATCAGTAGATGCAGTGCCGGGCCGAGGCGCAGGATGGTGTCGGGATTCTGGTTTACCTTCGCCATCACCAGGATGCCCTCCATCAGTGCAAGCCAGCGCTCGGCGTTGCTGTTCGCGTCGGTTGCCGTTGGCAGCTCCCCGCGCTCAACGGCGGCCTGCAGACAGCGCTGGAAGTGGCCGGCAATGCGATCGAGGTGACGCTTGATCGCCTGGCGCAAGCCAGGGCTGTAGGTCGCGGTCTCGACGATCAGGTTGCCGAACGGGCAGCCCGGCAGGTGGCCCGATTCCCGATGCACATCGGCCTCGAAGTCGTGAATCGCCCGCACAAACGCATCCATCCGTTCCCGGAGCGACCCAGGTCCCTCCAGGCTCGGTTTGAGCACTTTACGTTCGAAGTCATCGATGTGTTCGTCGAGCATCGCCAGTACCAGCGCCTCCTTGCTACTGAAGAAGTGAT
>SLHN01000076.1 GCA_007136145.1 Thioalkalivibrio sp. | reverse complement strand
TCGCGTCGTTTGGATTATTCGCTGCGCTCACCCTTCGGGCCAGCCTGCGGCTGTTCAATGCGCTACGCGCATTAGTGCCGCGCTTCCCGCCACGCTGCGCTCGCGGCTGAAGGCTCTTTCGCAATGACCACGACAGGCGCTTTCCCAGGCCTCGCACTCGGATTTTGGAGGGGGGGGGGTGAACGGATACCTTCATCCTCGGCGACTTGAAGCCAGACATCCAGGAACGGTAACACTGGGTCCCATTCGGGTTCAGGCAGTGGCTGGTTCGCACCATGCGCCGCTTCCCAGGCGGCCCCCATCGCATTAATTGCCGGCCAATGGGCAAGCGTGAAATCGTTGAAACAGAAACTCGATCGTTCTCGGCCCACGAGGAAATAACGCAATGCCGTAATAGCAGACGTCTTTCCACTGTTGTTAGCTCCAACGAAAACGGTCTTCTCGGAAGAGAAACCCACCCTGGTCGATAGCAGTTTCCTAAAATTTCCGATCTCAACAAATTCTATACGCATAACTCGTTCCCAGGCCGGTTAGAGACGAAGGTTGTGGAACCCGATTCAGACGCTGATTACATCCAAGGTACGGCTCTGGGTTTCAAACCCTTGATGCCCACTATAAATTTCTGAGCCTGCTCCCGCTATGCCTTCACAATAGCGGTCAGCTTGGTAACCAGTGTATCGGCTTGTTCCGCAAACTTCTTAACGTTGAACTTTTGTAGTTGTTTTAGATTATGCAGCTTCCAGCGGATGCCCGGCAGTTGCTCAAGGTGCGTAACGCCCATCGACGACCAATCCGGCTCGCCGGAAACCAGCGAAAGCAGAAAGCGCCTTTCGTTCTCATCCAACCCTTCCTGGAGTTCGCGCACGAGGCGCTCACGCGTCGCAAGCAAGGCGTCGATCGATACCGGCCCGGCGGTCATGCCGTCGAAGTTGTGCCGGTAGTCGTGCCGGATGTCCCGCAGTCGCGGGAACAGCACCTCGTGTACGGGCCGGTTGTGACTGGCCAGGTAGACGACAAAGGCGCGCCGGATGCCGGGCGTGATGCCCTCGTGCTCGAAGAGTTGCATCACGTCGAACAGGTCGCGCGGATGCTGTCGGTCCAATGCAGCGACCAGCTTGCCACCATAGAGATCCTCCAACGACACCACCGGAATATCCAGGTCGGCCATCAGGATGTCGCGAGCAACGGGCGTCAGTGAGGCTTGGCGTACAGGCAGCACGGTACCGCGCAGCACGAAGTTCGCCTCGATCTTGACCTCAATGCGGCCACGGCGCACGAGGAGTTTGGTTTCTCCCGCATCAGCGGCAGGCGCATGCGTCTGAAATCCGCGCTTGTTGAGGCGTTCGGCTGCCTGCCGAAGTGCGGCGTTGATCCGTGCCAGTGCCTGATCACGCGGCCGCGTGTGATCGGGGAAGACCAGGTCTATATCCACTGACAGACGCGGCATGTCGCGCACGAAGAGGTTGATCGCTGTGCCACCTTTCAGCGCGAAGGTGTCGTCCACGAATACCAGCGGCGCAACTTGCGTCAGCAGACGTGCGGTGTCGAGATAGACCGAGTTCATGGCTTGAGCACCAGCAGGCCGTCGCCTGACCGGGACACCCAGGGTCGGTCACTGCCCGTCGGCAGTTCATCGGGGTCGAGCTTGGCGGCCCAGGGCAGAGAACCTTCGCGACCCAGCTGGAGGCACAGCCGGACGGTCTTAACGCTCTTGCAGTGTTGCAGCAGCTCGCGAAGTACATTGGCGCGCAGGCTGTAGGCACTCTCAACGAGTTCCCCGGCCTCCTGCAATGACTGGCGCACCCCGACTTCGCTCAACAGCTCCAGGAGCGCTCGTTCCGGCGACGAGACCTGCGGCGCTCCACTGCGCTTCTCGAATGGACTGACGTGCAGCAAGGCATCGGGATGTTCGTCAAAGAGGCGCTTGCGGTGGTATTCGGCCGGAAAGCGCTCGGTGAACCAGCCCGGCAACTGCCCGGTGGCCCACCCATACAGTTGCAACACCGGCTGTTGCGACACGTACTGGCGTACGCCATACCAGTCGAGCGCCGACTTGCCGCCGACATGTAAGCCAACAAGTTTGCGTTGCAGTAGCAGGAGGCTGGGATGCAACGCCAGAGTGTCGTTCGGACGGCAGTACACGCCGCGCGCGAGGCGCGTAAGCCAGCCCGACCGGACGTAGTGGACCGCCAAGTCCGCGGAGATGTCCAGTGCGGCCAGGTCTTCCGACGTCAACGGCGCCCCGGGTGCCAATCGGGTGTAGAGCGCATTTAATTTGCTTGGTTTAGTCGTAGCCATACTACGACTAATACAACCTTTTCAAAGGATTGTCAATTTGAGTTGATCATAAAAATCGTAGCCTGAATACGACAAATAGAACTTTTTCAAAACACCAAATGCTGCTCCTATCCTGCCGGGCGAGCAGAAGCCGGATTGCCCAGCCCCCTCCCCCGCCGAAACCCCCGATCCCTTGCAATAAACGCCTCCAGCATGTGCGGGATCAACGTCGCTGCGTTCCGAACGCGGCGGGGCCTTGGCCTCGGCGATCTGTGTGTCGAGTTCCTCGAGCAGGACGTTCAACTCGGCTTCGTCGAAGAGCGCCAGCTGGTCCTTGGAGATCCGATCCGCCTTGGGTCCGAAGCGCTGATGCCGGAGCAGTTCCAGGCGCTCCAGCAGAAGCTCGATCTGGCGGTCGCGCTTCTCGATGGTTTCGTTCCGTGTCCGCAGTTCTGCTTCGCGTGCCTGCAACTCGGCTTCGAAGCGCTGTTCCCGCTCGACCTTTTCGGCCATCATCCGGGCGATGATCGCGTGCAGTTTCTGGGGGTCGCTGGGGAGCTTTTGAGCGGCTTCGGCCATGCCCGAAAGTATACGGGAAATCGTCGATTAATGCAGCAGAATCAGTCACTAAAGCAAAGAAAAAGGCGCCTTCCGATGGCCCTGCACCTGGGTTGGATCGAGTCCCTCCAGGAGCCATTGCAGCTCGCGCGCCAGGGCCAGGGAAATGCCGCCCGGGCCATAGCGACCCAGTGTGAGGGTTTCCCGGCGGCCGTTGAGACGGTAGTCGCAGCGAAAGGTGATGGTGCCGGTTTTCGAGACGGTCACATACATGCCGTCGCGGTCGGCGACCTTGTAGGTGGCGGCTTTGGGTTTGAGTTTGCGTAGCGCTGTATCGGTCAACATCTCAGGTTTCTCCTGTGGTTGCGGTTGGTTACCGTCAAGGGTCAGAAGCCCTGATGATGTCCATAACTTATTGATTTAAAAAGACGTCCTGGCGTAGTTTTACCGTCATACCGAAAAAAGGCATGACGGTAATTCGGAGAGTCATACTTCGAGGGATTTGCGATACCGTCGCTTTTACCGGCAAATGTTTCTGCTTGCCGTCGATAGCCACCGATAGGTAATGCGACGTAAATTCTTCAGAATCAGAAACTTATACCGCTTTTCCGATTGCTGCCGATAGTCCCTGAAAGACGTATTTTCACTCCCACTCGATTGTGGCAGGCGGCTTTCCGGAAATATCGTAGGTGACG
>SLHN01000278.1 GCA_007136145.1 Thioalkalivibrio sp. | reverse complement strand
TCGTCGATGCCATCAACGAACAGATCGACTGCCAGATCGCGTTCTCGCCCGGCTTCCGCTGGGGAACGACGGTGATGCCGGGTATGCCGATCACCTTTGAACACGTGATGGACCAGACCGGACTGACCTACCCCGCGGTCACCCGCAACGTGATGAGCGGCTCGATGATCAAGACGATCCTCGAGGACGTCGCCGACAACCTGTTCCACGAAGACCCGTTCTTCCAGCAGGGCGGCGACATGGTCCGCGTCGGCGGCCTGAAATACGCGATCAACCCGACCAACAGGATCGGCGAGCGCATCCTTTCGATGGAACTCGACGGCAAGCCGCTGGACCCCGACAAGGAATACGTGGTCGGTGGCTGGGCCAGCGTCCAGGAAGAACCGGCCGGGGATACCGGACGCATGATCTGGGACGTGGTGGCCGACTACCTGCGCGACCACAAGACGGTCAACATCGGTGCTGCCCAGTTGAACGAGCCGGTGGTCAAGGGCATTGGCGAGGATAATCTTGGATTCGTCCCGACCTCGAAGATCTGACCCCTACCCCGTCTGATCCGAAAATCACCCCGCCCCCAGGGCGGGGTTTTTTGATTCCCAGGGGCCCTGAAGCGAAGCCGCACCGCAACCATGCGAGGGCATCGCACCGACTTTTCGGCCTCGAACGGTGCAATTCGCCGCGGTCATTGGCACCCTACAATAGAGATGATGGATTACCGAGCGAATTACCGGGCGATGGCGTACGAGGCACGAATGGAACTCGCCCTTTCGGAAAACCTCGACCCGAACTGGCGACCGCTGCTGGTGTCGGATCAACATGCTCAGGTGAAGGCTTATTTCTCGCGCCGCATGGACCTGACCCAGGAAGAGGTGGCCCTGCTCTTGCAAGACCCGAATCAGACCGTGCGCATGAATTGCGCCAAGCGTACCGACCTCACCCCGCAACAGGTCGAGGACTGTGTTCGCGACACTGACCCCAACCTTCGCTACTTCGTGGCCCGCAACCCTTTGCTCACCGACGAGCAGCGCCGGCGACTGCTGGAAGACAGTGACGACCTGGTGCGTATCGCCGCCCGCAAGGGCCCGAAACAGCGCACCACGCGCAGGCGGCCGGGTCAGGCGGAGATGCTGCGGTGATCATCCTGACGGGCAAACCACGACGCTGGTGGCGCTGGCTATTGGAAATCGTGCTGATTCTGGCCGTCGTGCTTTTGCTGCGCGCCTGGCTCGCGCGCGATCTGGCATACGGGCCAGTTCCGGAATTCGAAGGCAACCTGCTGGATGGCAGCCCTGTCGTATTGGCTGACTTAGCCGATCAACCGATGCTCCTGCACTTCTGGGCTACCTGGTGCCCGGTCTGTCGGCTCGAGGAAGGCGAAATCATGCGTTTGAGCCGGAGCCATCCCGTGCTCACCGTCGCGATGCAGTCCGGCACGGCCGCCGAGGTCGACGCACACCTGACCAAACGGGAACGCGAACTCGCGGTGGTCAACGACCCGGAAGGACATCTCGCCCGGACCTTCGGCGTGCGCGCGGTTCCCAGCACCTTCATCATCGATCGCGACGGCCGAATCGTCTTCCGCAAGCAGGGCTACGCGCCGCCGCTGGAACTGCGTCTGCGCCTGTGGCTGGCACGCTGGATATAGGCGAACGGTCGACCACTCCACGCCGCACTGCTCCTTCCCGAAGGCCGATGTCACCACAAACCGTCAGCATGAAAGAACCCGCGTAGGGTGCCGTGAGGCGTAGCCGAACCGCACCGTTACCACGCCGGCCCTGCCCAACCCGGCCTCCGGGCCTCGAGCGGCGCAATTCGCTGCGCTCATTGACACCCTACGCTTGGACCTTTCTTGGTTCGGGGTGGCGGGCACGACCATGAAGGTTCGCGTGCCTATCCCGCATCACCCTCGGCGCTTTCCACCCGGTCCCGTCCGGCCCGCTTCGCGGCATAGAGCGCGGTGTCGGCACGACTCACCAGACTGGTGGCGGTATCATGCGGCCTTAGCTCGGCGACCCCGGCGCTGACGGTGAAGGCGATTCGATCGTCGCCGAACCGAACCGGATCTCCGGCAGCCGCCTTCCGGATATTCTCGGCGATCGCCACGGCTCGAGCGATCGGGCACCGATCCAGCAGAACCAGGAACTCTTCACCACCCCAGCGGCAAACGGTATCGTGATCGCGCACGTTCTGGCGGATGAGCCGGACCATGTGTCGTATGACGAGATCGCCCCCCGCATGCCCGTAAGTATCGTTGACCTCCTTGAACCGGTCGAGATCGAACAGGATCACCGACACCGGCCGAGGGTCACGCCGTACCCCGCCGGAAATGTGCTTGAACACGATCTCGAACACCTGGCGATTGGACGCGCCACTGAGGTGATCGGTGGTCGCCATCTGCTCCAGGCGGCGCTGGTAGCGACTGAGCGTCAGAAACAGCGCGACCAGAACCACCGCGCTGACTGCCAGAGCGAGAAAGAAATTCACCAGCAAAGATGTGTGAATAACCCCGTCAACGGGGATCTTGTCCTGCTCCACCAACAGGTACCAGTCGAATTCGGGCACCAGCCGGCTGTTGAGGTACACCAACTGCCCGTCTTCCCGGTGATAAGTGAAGGAAACACTCGGAGTAGTCAGCACATGCAGCGCACGCTGCGCGAGCCCGGGAGTATCCTGGATGCGCGCGGCACCCTTGAAGTCGCTGCCATGCAGGGTTACCCGACCCTCCCGATCCACGAAATAGATCGTGCGGCCATATCGCCGCTGGTAGGTTTCGATCAGTCGGGCAACGGAGTCCACTCCCAGGCCGACCCCGGTCACACCAATCAGCTTGCCGTCGTAGTCCAACACCCGGTAGTTGACGAAGACACTGACGCGGCTGCGATCCGCCGTGTCTTCGTCAATATTGATCTCGTAAGGCTCGCGCAGCTTGCGAACCCGGAAATACCATTGGTCGCCGGGATCATCGGCGCTCACTGTCTTCAGGACACCCGTGGGGTGGTAATAACGACGGGTCCGTTCGGAAACGAAAAACGCGGTAATCGTTCCGTACTCGTCCATGATCTCCGCGAGATAGCGGGTCACCGCCTCGATGTCGTCCTCGCCAGCAATGACCCAGTCGCGCACGAAGGTGTCGCGGGCCATCAGCGACGAGATCAATACCGGCGTGAGCAGATCGCGCTGGATCTCGGAATAGACGTTGTCGCTGGTCAGCGGCAGGGTTTCGTCCGAAACCTGCTGCGACAGCGATTGCGTGGCGGCATGATAGCTGATCCACGTGGTGGCCACGAATCCCGCGAGTAGAGTCGCTGTCAACACCGAAATCAGGTAGTACTTGTTCTGCAACACTTCGGCAACCCCTGGCTGTCCCTAGCACACAGCCTTCATAGACCATCATTATGCGTTCGACTGGATACCGAGGGGAAACATTGCGCGGTGCAAGCGCCGGGCGGTGCAATTCGCTGCGCTCATTGACACCCTACGCAAACACCACATGGCTGCCGTAGGCAGCGCCGAACCGCGCCGGGTGGGTTAGGACGGGGAGCAGCGCAGTTCGCGCAGGATTGCAAGGGCTTGTGGGAAGCGGAACGAGCGGATGCTCTGGGCCAGGCGTCCGAGGTCGGCGCCGAGCTCGGCGCGCAGAGCCGCCTCGTTTCTCTCGAACAATGAAAGGGCATCGGTATCGCCCTGCTCCAGCAATCGCTCCAGTTCATCGAGCCAGACCCGAAGCGACCGCTCGTCGACCCCCTCGGTATCGGCGTCTTGCCGGGGTGCGGAATCCAGCCGGGCAACGGCGTCCGCCGCAACCGACAGCTCGGTGTCGATCGCGTCCAGATCCGAGTTGTCGATGGCGGCCTCGTCATCGGCGCGCAGCTTCCTGTGCAAGCGTTCGCTCACGTCGGCCAGGCGGTCGAAGCCCAGGGACCCGGCCGCTCCCTTCAACGCATGCGCGACCCGCTCGGCCTCCCGGTGCGCACCCTGGCGCCACGCGTCACGAATTCCCGAACCATCCCGGCCATGCCGGTCGATGAACTCGCGCAACAACGCATGGTACTTTTCGACGTTGCCGGCCAGCGCCGCGGTGCCCCGCGCCGTATCGAGTACGGGTAGCGTGCGCGTATCCCGCTCCCGCTCGGACTCTCCGGGAGCAAGGCCCACCGCGTCACTCACCCGGGCTCGGACCTGTTCCCCGGAGGACTCGGTTCCATCCGGCCGCGACCGCGCCGGCGGGGGCTTCCCGGAACCGCTGTCGGGCAACTCCTCCGTCTGCCCTGGAACAGCCGCGTTGTCGGTCCCGCCGGCCGCTCGTTCCGATTGCCCGAACGTTGCACTGCCAGAAGCGGTTTCCGAACTCGCGTCCGCCGAAGCACGGGAATCCGCGTCGGCAAGTCCGCCCGATGGCGGCTCCGCGCGCACGGTGGACGTTCGGTCCAACCACCGCAGCAGCGTCCGATACAGCCGCTCAGGATCGGTCGGCTTGGCGACGAAATCATTCATTCCGGCCGCCGCGCAGGTTCGACGGTCCTCCTCGAAGGCATTCGCGGTCAGCGCCAGGATCGGCCGGGACTGCCAGCCCGGCAGTTTCCGGATCGCCCGGGTCGCCTCCAGTCCATCCATCTCCGGCATCTGCACATCCATCAACACCACGTCGTAGATCCGGTTGCTGGCCAGACGCACGGCTTCCCGACCGTTCACCGCAACGTCGACCGAAAGGCCGACCGCGTGCAGCAGTTCCACCGCGACTTCCTGGTTGACGATATTGTCCTCGGCCAGCAGTACCCGCGCGCCGGCATGGCGCTCGCGCAGCTCCGCTTCCGGCTCGTTCCAGTAGTGCTGCGGGGCGTGCGGCACCGCGCCCCGGCCACGCCGCAGATGGACGGTGAACCAGAAGGTGCTGCCCTCGCCCGGCGTGCTTTCGACACCGACTTCGCCACCCATCATCTCCGCGAGCCGATTCACGATCGGCAAGCCCAGACCAGTGCCGCCGTGGGTCCGGGCGATCGACGGATCCGCCTGGGCGAACGTCTCCCGGAATAGCCGCGGCAACTGGTCCCCGGGGATCCCAACCCCGGTATCCATCACGGTAAACCGCACATGCAGGTCATCACCGTTGACATCGAGCAGGTCGGCGCAAAGCCTGATCGACCCGGAATCGGTGAACTTCACCGCGTTGCCGGCCAGATTCAGCAGCGCCTGGCGCAACCGGGTCGGATCCCCGCGCAGCCAGACCGGCACCGCATCCGGCTCGATCTCGATCTTCAGCCCCTTCTCCCGCGCCGGGTCCCGGATGATCGAAGCGACGTTGTCGAGGATCGCGGAGAGGTGGAAATCGGTGTCCTCGAGCTGCAGTCGCCCGGCCTCGATCTTCGACAGATCCAGGATATCGTTGATGATCGACAGCAGATGCCGGCCGGCGTTGTCGATCCGATCCAGACGCTCGACCTGCCCCGGCGGAACCCCATCGCGGCGCAGCAGGTGCGTGAGCCCGATGATCGCATTCATCGGGGTGCGGATTTCGTGGCTCATGTTGGCCAGGAACGCACTCTTCGCGGCATTGGCCGCCTCTGCTTCAAGGCGCGCCTGCCGCAGTTCGGCGGTGCGCTTCTCGACCAGCTCCTCAAGATGCTCGCGGTGCCGTTCGAGTTCCTCGGCTACCCGTTTCTGCTCGGTAATGTCCTTCTTGACCGCCACGTAGTGCGTGATGCGCCCATCCGGCTGCCGCAAAGGGGCGATGATCGCCCACTCGATGTATTCGCTGCCGTCCTTGCGCTTGTTGCAGAATTCACCCTCCCAGGTTTCGCCCCGGGGGATGGATTTCCAGAGTTCCTCGTAGGTTTGCTCCGGCGTCCTGCCCGAATGCAGGATGCTCGGGTTCTGTCCGAGAACCTCATCGCGCGTGTATCCGGTGACCCGCTCGAACGCGGCGTTCACGTACTCGATCTCGGCGTCGAGATTCGCGATCACGATGCTGTCGACGCTTTGCTCGACCGCCTGGGCGAGTTTCCGCACCTGTTGCTCGGCCTCCTTGCGCTCGGTCACGTCCATCGCAACGCCGCGCCAGACCACCCGCCCCCCGTCCAGCGGTTGCGGACGCGACTGCACCAGCAACCAGCGCCGCTCGCCATCTGCGCGAATGAATGGAACCTCGCCACGGAAATCAATGAGTCGTTCCACGCTGTATTGCTGTTTCGCCTGCCACAACCCCCTGTGCCCGGGCTCGACCTGCGCCAGTACACGACTCCCATCGCGTAGCGCTTCGTCAACGGATAATCCGTGAACCGATTCGAAATTGGCGCTGAGCGACAGGAACCTGGGGTCTTCGATATCGTAGGTGTATTCGTAGAGATACGCCTGCGGCAGGCTGTCGCTGATCGTTTGCAACCTTGCCGCGCTCTCGCGCAGGGCTTCCTGCTCGCGCGCCCGCTCAGTCACGTCACGCGAGATACCAACGACACCGATCACACGGTTGTGCTCGTCGCGCAGAGGGCTGCGGGTGGTCAGAAAGATCCGGGAGCCATCCGGCATCGCCAGCGTTTCCTCGCTGGTGATCGTTCGTTCCTCCTCGATCACCCGCCGCTGGATTTCGGTCATCCGCTCGGCGTCCTCGGCAGCGAACAGCGCGTAATCATTCTCCCCGAGTACCGCCGCGACCGGCCGACCAATGAACCCGGCGGCCGCCCGGTTGCACAGCAGGTGCCGTCCCTGCGTATCCTTCGCGTAGATCGCATCGTCCGAACTTTCCAGCAACGCCTCGAGCAGACGCAGGGTCCGCAAACGCTCGGACTGCGAATGCCGCACCGCGTCCGCCACCGCGAATCGCCTGCGCTGACGCGACAGGTACAGCGAAACCGAGAAAGCCAGGAAGAACAGGGCCCCGGCGAAAACCACCCACGCCAGCGAACGGACCGAGGACGCGAACTGTTCGCTGGAATCGACTTTCGCCAGCAGATGCCAGTCGGTCCCCTCGATCGCGCGGCCGACACCCGAGACCGGAACGTCGCGGTAATCGACCCCGCTCACGAATTCGAGCGCATCAGTGGAACCGCGTATGAGCTGCGCGGCGAGCAGACGTTGATCGTCGGCCGGTCGGCGCGCCAGCGGTTCCTCGCTGACCCCTGCCAGCGGAGTCAGAAAAACGATGTCCGACCCGTCGCGCCGGAACAGCACGATCTCGCCACTTCGGCTCGGCAGCGGCCAGTCGCGCAGCCGCGGCGAAAGGAAGTCATCGATACCCGTATGCAATACGACGACGGGTTTTGCGTCCGTTTCAAGCGGCAGCGTCGCGACGAAATCCAGATGCACCTCGCCGAAAACATCGAGATAAGGCCCGACGAAACCAACGCTGTCCGACCGCGCGAGCGCCAGCAACTCCTGCCGCACCGAATCCTCGAAAACGACGGGATGCCCCTGATAATCCAGCGACCAAAGCAACTGCCCGTCCGGGCCGAGCAGCGACACCGAAGCGAAACGCCCGGCATCGGCGAACTGCCGCAGGCGCAGGAACAACCGGTCGCGGGCGTCGAGATCGCCGTCCTCTTTCCAGCGCTGGTAAAGCTCGGCCTGCGGGAAACTGGAAGCGCGCAGACCCGCGCTGAGCAGCCGTTCGTCGATCCACACCTCGACCTGCTGCGCCTTCAGTTCGGCAACGGCGCTCATTCGCTGGCGATGCTGCTCGGCCTCGCCCTGGTACAGATAACCAGCCACGCCGACCACCAGCGCCAGGGTCACGATCCCGACCAACCCGACCGGCAACCCGATTTCGCGCCAGAGCGGCCGTTCGCGGGTAACGGGGGCGGCCCGTCTGGCGCTACGGCGCAACAGCGCGAACAGCAGGGCAGCGGTGACCGCGACGAACACCCAGCCCTTGACCGTCGACGCCAGCACCTGCTCGGTCGGCACATCCAGCCACAGCCCCAGCAGCTTGTCGGAAAGCAGTATCCACAACGCCGCGAACGCCGCATAGAGCAGCGTGATACGCAATGCCCACCATGGATCGCCGGTCGGGTTTTCCGGCGCAATGGCAGAATCGCGATCGTCCGGTCCTTCCGGCCCGACGCGTTCGTCCTTGTCCGGACCCGCTGTCATCCGCGTCAGCCGGTGTTCGGCGCGGCACTGGCCGCGGCAGGGGGTTCGTCCTGATCCTGATAACGCTGGGCGATCCCACGAAAGGTGTCGAAGTCGTTCAGAAAGGCGTCGGCGATATCGGGGTCGAAATGCGTTCCCCGGCCCTCGGCGATGATTTCGCGGGCGGCGTCGAACGACATCGGTGCCTTGTAGATCCGCGGCGAGATCAGGGCATCGAACACGTCGGCCAGCGCCATGATCCGGGCGGACACGGGGATGGCGTCGCCGGCGAGGCCATCGGGATACCCGGACCCGTCCCAGCGCTCGTGGTGCCAGTGCGCGATCTCCCGCGCCAGTGTCAGAAACTCGAGCGGGGTATCGATATCCTGCTGCGTGCGCTCGATCGCGTCGCTGCCGAGCTTGGCGTGGGTTTTCATGATCTCCCACTCCTGCGCGTTCAACGGCCCCGGTTTCAGCAGGATATGGTCCGGGATGCCGACCTTGCCGATGTCGTGCAGCGGCGCCGAGCGCGTGAGGAGATCAATGTAGCGATCGGTCAGAGTCTCGGCAAAACGCGGATGCTCGCGCAGGTGCAGCGCGAGCTGATGCACATACCCCTGGGTGCGCAGAATATGGTTGCCGGTCTCCGGGTCGCGCGTCTCGGCAAGGTGCGCGAGAGCGCGGATCACCACCAGTTGCGTGAGATCGTTCTCGCGCATGCGCCGCGCCACTTCGGCTTCCAGCGCGGCGTTCTGATCGCGCAGCCAGTCGCGCGCCTTCTTCGCTTCCAGCTGGCTGCGCACGCGGGCGAGCACGACCGCGGGCTTGATCGGCTTGGTGATGTAGTCGGCCGCACCCAGCCGCAGCCCGTATTCCTCGTCGCCGGCGTCCGCCAGCGCGGTCAGAAACACCACGGGGATATCGCGCGTCGCCGGTTCCTCGCGCAGCCGGCCAAGCACGGTATAGCCGGTCATTTCCGGCATCATGATGTCGAGCAGAATCAGGTCCGGCCGTATGTTCCCCGCGGCTACCCGCAGCGCATCCGCGCCGCTGGACGCTGCAAGCACACGATAATCGGGCCGCAACAGCGCGGTAAGCACCGAAAGGTTCTCGGGAACATCGTCGACGATCAGAATGACCGGCCGCGCCTCCGTCTCCATGTCCGCTTCCCGATCTGGTTTGTGCAAATTGGACCTGTTGCAACCCACAGTGTTCGCCGCCGCTGCACGCTGGTCAAGGGGGAAACCCCAATCAACGCAAAAATTGTCGGCCACCCCGAACCATGCAAGGGCAGGCGTAGGGTGCCAATGAGCGCAGCGAATTGCACCGCTCGAGCCCCGGAGGCCTGTGTGGCTGGATGGCTGGGCCAGCGTGGAATCGGTGCGGTTCGGCTTCGCCTCACGGCACCCTACGCGTATTTTTTTCGCTAGATCTCGCGCAGCACCCGAAAACCCAGGTTGGTGTCCATTTCGCTTACATGCCGGCGGCGACGCGCGGCGCTGCGACAGGCGACCGCCGGATCGAACCACGAGCCACCTTTCACCACCCACCATTCCTCGTCTCCGCCGCGCCCATGGACACCATTGCGCGGCAGGTCCACATGACTGTCACGCCATGGCGAGGCGGTAAACTCCTGCACATTACCGTGCATGTCATGCAGTCCCAGGAGATTCGGCGCAAAACTGCCGACCTCGAGCGGGCGCGGTGTCGGGATACACAAGGGGATGTACCACTTGCGCCGCTCTCTGCGTTCATCGTACGGAAACAGGGAATTGAAGTGGACATCGCGGCAACTGACCGAATCACCGAACGCAAACGCCGTGCGGGTGCCAGCACGGGCCGCGCACTCCCACTCCGCCTCGGTCGGTAACCGGTAGCGTTTGCCGGTAACATCGCGCAGCCACGCGAGATAAGCCTCGACATCGGCGAGCCGAACGTTGAACACCGGCTGCCGTTCGCGCTCGGGCCACAGAACCTCGGGGCGCGGCATCCAGCCGGTGGCGCGTTGAAATGCCGCGAACTCGGCCCGAGTCACCGTGTAGCGGCCGAGCGCGAACGGCCGCTCGATCAACACGAAGCGCCGAGGCAACTCGGTAGGCGCATGCCCGAATTCCGACGCCGTCGAACCCATCTCGAACTCTCCCGCCGGAATCACCTGCAACTCCGGAACCGGGACATCCTCGCGGCTCCGATCGCGGAAGGTCACCGGCAGATCCGCTTCCCGCGCCACCTGCCGTTGCCGGGCCCGAATATCCGCGGTATCCGTTCGTTGTAATGCTGCGTTTGCCATGCCACCTGCCCTGCCTGTTGCCATACGGTGCGATTTCACGCTTGCGGCGCGCATCGCGGACGACTTCCGCGCGCGACACCGCTCGCACCCGCGAAGGATACCATTCGGCTGCACCAAGCCGGGATCGTTCCCAGCCCAGATGCGCGCCACCCCGTAGGGTGTCAATGAGCGAAGCGAATCGCACCGCTCGAGGCCCGGAGGCCAGCCGGCGTGTTCTGCAACCACCTTTCAACCCAAAGCCAGGGAAGTGAGCGCTGGCGACAAACGAGGTGAGTGTCCAGGAGTTCACAATTTCCTGAATCTGCTCGACATCCACGGAGCTCCACCCAAGGTCATCTGGATCACCATGGGCAACACTTCCAACCAATCAGGTTCGGACTTGGGCTCCTAGCGCTGTCCGTTCTGGTTCGGAGAATGGTGCTTCAGCCAGTCTACGAGCGCATCGTTCACTCGCGTCTGCCAACCCTTTCCGGTGCCCCTGAAAGCCGCCAGAACGCTACGATCCAGCCGAATCGAGACCTGTTCCTTATTCCCGCTGCCCGCTGGCCTGCCAACGCGTCGACGCGCGATTTCCTCCTGGAGAAGCGCGGTTGCGTCGGGGGAATCAGGGTCCGTCTCGGGCTCATTGCCCGCGCGAACCCTGCGCCGCACATCGTCCCAGTTCGAACGACTCTCACCACGCTCGCGCGCGGCGCGCATCTCCTCACTCGACTTCACCGTCCATTTCGAGCCACTCATGGTACATCTCCCGTTCGCGACGGTTGGCCGGGCGAAAACTGATGATCCGTAGCGTATCCCCCGGCAGATAAACCACGGCAAGAACCATCAGAACCTCGAACACGTAGGCAAATACCTGTCGGCGTCGTTCACCGCTGCGCTCGCTATCAATCTCAAGCCGATAAGGGCTCTCCAAAACCAGATCAGCGTCCAGGAAGTCAAGCCCATGTTTGGACAAGTTTTGCTGCCTCTTCCCTTCATCCCATGAATAGACTGGCTCCATAGCCATTAATGTATCGACATTAATAGGTTTGTCAAGGCGACCATTGGACCAGGCAAAGTGGGCTCCCCGCCGGGGGCGCACCCTGGTTCTGGCCCGTGCAGCGCGCGGAGAGAGGGTTCGGAACATTTCCGCGCGCAAGACCGGGGGGCTCATCCTGATAGCCGGCATTCCCCCACCATCGCCATGGATGCACTACCATTGAAAGTACCAACCGTGCGCCGCCACACGCCGGGCAGCCGGGGAATTCGCGAGATGGCCGACACCAGAAACCCTGAGGAACCCGAAACCCGTGCCCCATCGAACAGCCCGGCGACCACGGAAACCCATCTGCTGCCGGATTTCTGCTCCGCTGAAACCTTGCTGCGAGTGTTCGTCGTGGTGGGACTGCTCGCGCTCGCGATGGCGTTGCTGCGGGATCCGAGCGATCCGCTCACCACACTCGCCCCGATTCTGATCTTCGCCTTCTGGGTCGCCTTCAGCAGCCTGCTGCTGCTGTGCTTGCTCCAACGCTGGTTGCGCCAATTACCGATGCTGTGGCAAGTCGTGATGCCCACCCTGCTCCCAGTGGTCAACACCGCGGCGGTCCACCTCGTGGCTGAACGCTATTTCTTCGCGGCCAGCGAGGACCGACTGCGGGTTATCGCGGTCGCCGCGCTACTCAGCCTGATTGCGATGCGTTACTTCTACCTGATCGCCGCGTGGAAGCGCGAACTGCAAATGGTTGCACGAGCCCGAGAACAGGCGCTCCGTGCGCGAGTCCGCCCCCATTTTCTATTCAACAGCATGAACACCATTGCCAGCCTTTGCCACAGCGATCCCGAGCGGGCGGAACAAGTGACGCTGGATCTCGCGGATCTTTTTCGGGCGACTTTTGCCACCGGTGTGACCCATTCCCTGGCCGAAGAGCTTCGCCTCGCACGCGCGTACCTGGAAATCGAGCAGACTCGCTTTGGAGAGCGGCTGCAGGTGCAATGGGACGTGCCGCCGGACCACGAACTCGGCATCTCATTGCCTTCGCTGGTCTTGCTCCCATTGGTGGAAAACGCGGTTCAGCACGGGATCGCACCGAACCGGGTGGCCGGTTCGGTATCGGTTATGGTGCGGCCCGTCAAAAGCGGGTTTCTCGCCGAGATCGTGAACTCGACTGGCACGCACACCGGCGCCGGCACGCACACTGCCGGTGACGAAGTACGTGCACGGCTTCACCAACACTTCGGCGACAGGGCAAGCGTTCGGGTCACACGGGAGCCTGGCCGTTACCGCGTCCGTGTTGAATTGCCCGTCTCCAACGATACAGCGGGATCGAACCAATGAGCCTGCAGATCCTGATAGCCGGCGACGAGGCCCCTGCCCGTGCACGGCTGCGGACGTTGGTTGAGGAACTGGGGCATGAAGTTTGCGCCTGTGTCAGCAACGGATGCGACGCACTGAGGGCCCTTGAGGACGCACGCATCGACGTCGCATTACTCGACATCGAAATGCCGGGCACCGATGGCCTATCGCTGGCTGCTCAATTGGCGCGCGAATATCCAGGAATGCAAGTAATCCTGGTCACCGCTCATCCTGAGTATGCGCTCCGCGCTTTCGATGCAGCCGTGACCGACTACGTGCTGAAGCCAGTGCGGAAGGAACGACTCGAAAGTGCCCTGCAACGCATCACACAGACGCCGAAGAACATTCCAGACGATGCACCGATGATCGTGATCCGCATAGGCAGGAAAACAGAGCTGGTGCGCCTTACTGCTCTCGATTGTTTCGTTGCCGATGGTGGCTACGTGCTTGCCCAATCCGTGAACCTCAGCGGCTTCGTAGACCTGTCCTTGAACGAAATCGAGGAGCGGTGGAAGACTTACCTGATCCGCATTCACCGGTCCTGCCTTGTCCTGAAAACCGCGATTGCAGGTATCGAGCGGGCGGATCAAAGCACACACCGTATCCTCTTCAGGGATGGCTTCCCACCGCTACCGATAAGCCGGCGGAAGGTT
>SLHN01000197.1 GCA_007136145.1 Thioalkalivibrio sp. | reverse complement strand
TCTTGACCTGTTGTTATAAAAATTATGGGTTTGCCAGTTATGTAACTGACTGAGATTGCAGCACCACCTTTCTCATCAACATCCTCCTTCAGTTGATTTTTCCCCGGGGTCAAGTTTCCGGGTTTCAAAAAAACATGGTCGAGAACCGCTACCTGCCCGGACTCGGCACCCGTTCGCACAAACCCCCCAGCTCCCAACTGCGCGATCACTCATCGGCACCGGGTAGGGGCAGGGGCGTTACCTCCATCGGAGTACTCCCACCAGGGATTCCCCTACAACCTTATAGACAGATCCTGAGGATATTGGGTGTTGGTTCGAAACTGTGAGATTCATAGGCCGATATTCGGCATGGATAAACGAAAAATTAGAACTATTCCTTGCTCAGAGTGCATTAGCGTTGCGCCTTGACAGTCGTGAGGTTTGGTTGGAACGTGCTCCGCCTTGGCCGCGATTTCATTGCTTTTACGCTTGGTTGCGCGATCGCCCAGGTCGATCACGGGTTCGGGCACGGTCGGATGAACATTGAAAAACACGTTCAGCGTGGTCGAGTCGCGTTGCAATTCCGGGCCGGGATCAGTAGAACTCCCGGGGACCAGGTCGGGCGCAGTCCCACGAGACAATCTTGGAGGTAATGGAATGGGTGGCAAGACGAAAGGCAGACCAGGGATCCCCGGTTGGGCCAAGATTCTCATCACGATCGTGGTGGTCGTGGGTGCCGGGGCACTGATCTTCACCCAGCTTCCGCGTGGGGCCTTTTCCACGGACTTGTCGCGTGTCGGCCAGGGAACCCCGGCGTTGGTTGTGGCCCGCGACATCAATTTTCTGGCGGGTGCCGAGGTCATGGACCTGCTCAACGGCATCCGTCCGGAATATGATGGACGCGTCGAGTTCCTTGCCGCCCATCTGGGGCATCCGGACGGGCAGGCCTTCGCCCGACAACACGGCATGCGCGATGCGACGGTGGTGCTGTTTTCCGGAGACGGCCAGCGTCTCGAGACGCTGCGCGCGCCACAGCGCGCGGCAGAGATTCGCGAAGCTCTTCGCGCCGCGAACATCCATCCGCACTGACGTGGAGGCGCTGGTGGGCCATGGCCCACATCCCGTTAGCGTGAACGAACCCGCGTAGGGTGCCGTGAGGCGAAGCCGAACCGCGCCGATCCGACGCCGGCCCTGCCCAACCCGGTCCCCGGGCTTCCGGGCCTCGAACGGCGCAATTCGCTGCGCTCATTGGCACCCTACGCCTCCAGCTTTCATGTTTCGGGGTGGCCGCCGGTGCCATGACAGTCAACGTGAAAATGCGGTCATGCAAGGCGAACACGATCAACCTGTTGCAGCGTCTGTCAGCGTTGTTCCGCGGCTTGACTCCGCATCGTTCGGGGCTGGCCCACAGCCATGACTTTGGATCGCGCCCGGCAACAATCGCCTTCGTGTCGGCATGAAGGCGTATGCCTTTGCCCGACTCCTGGAGTGGGGGAACCGGCGGCCCGACGATCGACGTTCTATACTCGGCATCGCGACCTGAACGGGGGATCTCCGGCAGCCCGATCCGATCGCTTGAAGCGGGCCGGACCGCGCGCGTGGTGCCCGCCGAATCCCGCCACCCATGCTTCTGCCGAGACTGTTCCAGGATATGCCGCGCATGGCGATTTCCAGTGATTTCGAAAGATTCCAGGACGAACTCAGGACGTTTATCCCGGAATCCCGCCTCATCTCGGACCCCCTGCGAACGCTGACCTATGGCACCGATGCCAGTCTTTACCGACTCATACCGAGACTGGTGGTGCGGGTTGCCAACGAATCGGAGATGGTGCGCATCCTTCCACTTGCGGGAACATTCCGGATTCCGGTGACGTTCCGGGCGGCCGGGACAAGCCTGTCGGGTCAGGCGATCACCGACTCGGTACTGCTCGTCGTCGGTGACGAATGGAGAAAATGGCATATCGCCCGCGATGCATCGCGGATCAGTCTGCAACCGGCAATCATCGGCGGGCATGTCAATCGTTTGCTCGCTCCGCTCGGTCGCAAGCTGGGCCCGGATCCGGCTTCGTTGAATGTCTGCCATGTCGGCGGCATCGCCGCGAACAACGCCAGCGGCATGTGTTGTGGAACGGCGCAGAACAGCTATCAGACCCTGGACACGATGCGGGTGATCCTCGCCGACGGCACATTGCTGGATACCGGCGACCCGCGCAGCCGGGAGGCGTTCGCCGAGAGTCATGCGGAACTGGTCGAGAAGCTGTCGGAACTTGGCCGGCGCACACGCGGAGACGCGGTGCTTGCCGAGCGGATTCGCGAGAAATTCCGAATCAAGAATACCTGCGGTTACAGCCTCAACGCACTGGTCGATTTCGAGGATCCGATCGACATCCTGCAGCACCTGATGATTGGTTCCGAGGGAACACTCGGATTCATCGCCGAGATCACCTATCGGACGGTAGTGGATCCGAAGCACAAGGCCACCGCGCTGATACTTTTTCCGGACATCGGGGCCGCCTGCCGGGCCATTCAGATCATCAAGCCCTTGCCGGTTGCCGCGGCGGAATTGATGGACCGCGCATCGCTGCGCTCGGTCGAGGACAAGCCGGGGGTCCCGGCGGTGCTCAAGGACCTCGGCCCGGAAGCAGCCGCTCTGCTGGTCGAGACAAGGGCGGGGGATTCCGCGACGCTGACGGAGCAGGCCAATCGCATCAGTGCGGCGCTCGCCGAGGTCGAGACGCTGAGGCCGGTGGAGTTCACCTCGAATCGTCCCGAATGCGACCGCCTGTGGGCCATTCGCTCGGGATTGTTCCCGTCGGTCGGGTCGATGCGCCGGACCGGAACCACCGTCATCATCGAGGATGTCGCGGTCGCCGTTCCGAAGCTGGCGGCCCTGACGCTGGATCTTCAGGATCTGTTCCGGCGTCATGGCTACGAGGGATCGATCATCTTCGGACATGCGCTCGAGGGCAACCTGCATTTCGTGATCACGCCGGATTTCGGGCAGCCGGAAGCCGTGGAGCGTTACCGGAGATTCATGGATGAACTGAGCACGATGGTCGTCACGCGGCACGACGGCTCGTTGAAGGCCGAACACGGCACTGGCCGGAACATGGCGCCTTTCGTGGAACTGGAATGGGGGGAGCAGGCGTACGGACTCATGCGCGAACTGAAACGCCTGTTCGACCCCGATAACCTGCTCAATCCCGGGGTGCTGCTGAATGACGACCCCGAGGTGCACACCCGGAATCTGAAGCCGATGCCGGCGGTCGATCCATTGATCGACAAGTGTATCGAGTGCGGTTTCTGTGAGCCTACCTGCCCGTCGCGGTCGCTGACCCTGACCCCGCGCCAGCGCATCGTTGCCCTGCGCGAGCTCGAGCGTCTGGAGAGCAGTGGCGAGGACCCCCCGCGCGCGAGGCAGATCCGCAAGGCCTACCGTTACCAGGGCCTGGATACCTGTGCAGTCGATAGCCTGTGCGCGCTCGCATGTCCGGTCGGCATCGACACCGGAAAAATGGTCAAGCATTTGCGGGGCAAGGGTTGGGGGCCGGTCGCGCACCGGGTATCGCGTTGGGTCGCGGGCCGTTTCGGTCCGATTACGGT